>JAJTBH010000143.1 GCA_021287005.1 Anaerolineae bacterium | reverse complement strand
CAGCGACAGCCGGCTCCTGAAAAAACAAAGCTCCCAATAATGCAGCCATTTTCTGAGGAAAAGAGTCAGTTTGTTTCTCTGGTGAAACGAGCAGGATTTGATTAGTTTGCTGCTGTGTGAGAGAGACTCGCTGTTCGAACGAAGCATTAATCGCTTGAATGGGGTCTTTCCACATAAATGGATTTAATATAAATATCGTTAAACCAAAGGTGACAAACAATTGAAATAATATTATCCCCTCCTGTTTTAAACGCAGAGGTTTGGATATTAAAAAGGTGGTCCCGTAAACAGCCGGGATTAATAAAAATATCGCGGATTGTTTAGCGCAAAATGCCAGTGCACAGCCAAGGCCAATCAGAACCGGGAAACGAGCAAAACGGATTATCAGCCAAACAGACAGGATCGAAAAAAATAACAGGGCACTTTCTGCCATTGCGCGCCTGGTGTGTAATAAAAAAAGTGGATTAAATGCCAGGTACAGGCTGGCCAAAAAAGCCAATAATGGGTTTGTTAATTGCCTGGTGAAATCAAAAAAGAAAATCAGCGAGAAAATGGAAAGCCAGGCAACCGATAATCGGGAAATCCATAATAACTGCCGGTTGGGATAAGCATGCATGCTTTGATTTTGTTCCCAGCTCAACGACCAATTCCAATCATTTTCCAGTCCCGGCTGATTAAACAACTGCCGGGCAATACCGATAAGATATCGTGTTAATGGGGCGTCTAACAAACGATACTGCTGTTGTAAATCATGATTTTCTGGATTCCAAAACAAGCTGTCCATGGAATTAAAAACATTATCAACATCCGATGACATAAAAATCTGTGTGCTTTCATCGGGGTGGAAAGGCACATCCATGAGGGTGGAAAAATAAAAAATAGAGTAAATTAACAAACAAACAATGGCGATTATATAAATATATTTATTTAAAAACCGGCTGAGTGGGAAAGAAAAAAAGGTCTTCATGGAATAATTAAGGTAAACTTAGTTTATGCTGGTGGTAGCCGCAGGATGGAAGCTGTTATTAATTGGCATGGGCGCTTTTCCGTTTAATGCCGATGAAGCGGTGGTGGGATTGATGGCTCGGCATATCACCGCGGGGGAATGGCCCATATTTTTTTACGGTCAGGCGTATATGGGGAGCCTGGATGCGATTTTTATTGCCGGTCTTTTTTCGTTTCTGGGTCAGAGTGTAAATTTAATTCGTTTCGTGCAAATTATCCTCTACCTGTTTACTATTATAACAACACTCGAGATTGGCAGGGTGGGGTTTAATTCCCTGCGTGTCGGCTTAAATGCAGCCTGGTTGTTAAGTATTCCGGCTGTAAACCAGACATTATATACAACAGTGAGCCTGGGCGGTTATGGTGAAACACTCTTGCTGGGCAATCTGCTCATATTAATTAGCCTGAGAACCATCCGAATAATTAATCAGGATGGGAATAAAAAAAAGTTATATGCATTTCAGGCCGGGTTGGGAATTTTGAGCGGCCTGGGTGTTTGGATTAATGGCTTAAGCCTGGTTTTTTCGATACCGGCTGTAATTCTTGTTGTGGGGAATTTGGTAGTACATCAAAAAAAAGATAAATTCCTATGGGTTTCAATTTTGTGTTTGCTGACCGGTGGAGTTTTGGGAGCGCTGCCCTGGTGGATTTATGCCAGTCAAAATGGGATACAAAATTTGATTGGCGAGTTGAGTGGTTCAGCCGTGAATGTGGCGCAAAACGCATGGTTGTTGCAGACGAGTATTCGGTTAATGAATTTCTTTTTATTGGGTTTGACTGCATTTTTAGGCATCCGGCCTCCCTGGGAGATTCGTTGGCTGGTTTTGCCTTTGATTCCTTTTGTGATAATCCTCTGGGGGGGACTCATCGTTTACAACCTAAGGAATAAGGATGATAACACCCGCAAAAAATTCATAAATTATTTATTGGCGGGAATCGTTTTGGTATTGTTTGCCGGTTTTGTATTTACGCCATTTGGAAATGACCCATCCGGAAGATATTTGGTAGTTTTGTTGGTTCCGGCGGCTTTATTCATCTCAAACAATTTGACGCTGATGAATTTAAGAAATTGGCAAAAAATAGCCGTGCTGTTATTGTTGATTGTGTTTCAAGGTGTTGGCACCTGGCAATGTGCATTAAACAACCCGCCCGGAATCACCACCCAATTTGACGCCATAACCGTTGTAAACCATCAATACGATGAAGAACTTATTCGTTTTCTGGAAGAAAAAAACGAACGGTTTGGTTACACTAATTACTGGGTATCCTACCCGCTGGCGTTTTTATCACAGGAAAGGATCATCTTTTTAGCCCGCCTGCCTTACCACCCAGATTTTCGTTACACTCGTCGGGATGATCGATATGAACCTTATCGTTTGCTGGTTAAGGATGCACCAAAAGCCGCGTATATTACCAGCAACCATCCACAATTAAATAATTACCTCAGAAAATCCTTTAAGGGGAAAAATATTACATGGATGGAAAAACAAATTGGTAATTACACCGTGTTTTATGGTTTATCGGAGAAAATAAACCCTGAAGATATCGGGTTGGGTGAAACAATGGGACCGATGACGGAGGTTAAAAATGAATAATTCATCCTTAAAATCGGTGGAGAGGCTTGTTTCGCTTATAACCTTTTTACTGGTATTAATCATGGCGGCGCGCATGCCGCTGGACAGTGATTTTTGGTGGCATATAAGCGCCGGGGAATGGAGTTGGCAGAATGCTCACCCCATGCTGGTTGATTATTTCTCATTTACCCGTTTTGGGCAGTCATGGATTAATCATAGCTGGTTGGCTGAAGTGATTTATTACCTGGTGTATATTAATTTTTCTTATTATGGCCTGACGCTGCTTGTTTCAGGATTGGCAACATTGTCGATGGTTCTGGTTTATTTACAGATGCAAAGCCAGGTTTTTATAAAAGCTTTTTTAATCATTTTCGCCAGCGCCGTGGCTGCCTTTGTTTGGTCCCCGCGTCCACAAATGTTTTCACTGGTGCTGTTAGCCGCGGTTGGATTTGTGTTATACCGATTTAATCGATTCAGGCAGAAACGCTTATGGCTGCTCCCGATTATCATGATACTTTGGGCTAATTTACACGGGGGTTACCCGCTTGGACTGATTTTAATCCTGGGTACGATCATTGGAGAAACGTTAAAGCGTTTGTTGGGTGTCGAAAAAAAAGAGATTTTAAATTGGCGGGAAATTGGTGAATTAAGTTTATGGCTGGGCGTTTCAATTCTGGCCGTTCTATTAAACCCGAATGGGATTTTAATCTGGTTCGTGCCTTTTCAGACGGTTAATGTCGGCGCTTTACAATCCATGTTGGACGAATGGGCCTCGCCCAATTTTCATGACAGTGGGCAACTGGTCTTTTTATTGATGTTTTTCCTGCCAATATTTCTAAATGGAATTTCGCGGCGAAGTATGGATATGGTTGATACGGTTGTTTTATTGGTGTTTGGTGGAATGGCATTTATCGCGCGCAGGAATTTTGGCCCGTTTGCACTGGTAACGGCACCCATTATAAGCCGGCAGGTTGAGGCGGCCTGGGAAACGATTGTGGCGAGAAACCCAAATTGGCTTGTTTGGATTATTGGCGTAAAAAAACGAAATTCTACCGGGGGAGAAAAAAGTCTTTCCAACAGTGTTCGATATTTAATCAACGGCACAATAATTGGCCTTCTCTTATTAACTTTTGGCGTAAAAATTTATTCCGTCTCCCAAACAGAGGCAGTTAAAGTCGTCGAGAGAGAAATGTTCCCTGTGGACGCAGTTGCCTGGATGAAGTTAAATCAGACGCCTGGAAATTTATTAAATGAATATAACTCGGGAGGCTTTTTAACATGGTTTTTAAGAGAGCGACCGGTTTTTATTGACGGCAGAACGGATTTATTCGGCGATGAAATCATCGGAGACTGGTTTTTAATGATTCAGGCCGGAAAAGATTGGCAGAGTTTAATAAAACGCTATCAAATAAAAACGGTAATGCTTTCGCCGGGACGGCCGATTCTGGAAAGATTGAAGGAAGCCGGCTGGCGGACTGTTTATGAAGATAATCAGACGATTATCATGACGGATAAGGATTAAAAAAATTTATAGTTCGTAAACATCCGGTCGACGATCTGACAGGGCGGTAACTCCGCGGCGGGCGCGAGCGACCTGGTCGGTGTTAATTTCTGCGGTTAATAAGGCAGCATCGTCTTGATTGCCTTCGACTAAAACTTCTCCCCAGGGACTGATAATGGCGCTCTGACCGCCAAAACGATCCGGGCCAACCTGGCCGACACAATTTACTGCCGCTACAAAAGAAAGATTTTCAATCGCGCGGGTTTTAATCAGGTTACTCCAATGATTAATCCGTGAAAGAGGCCATTCAGCGCAAATTAATAATAATGTGGCATTTTTAAGTGCATAACTTCGAAAAAGCTCCGGAAAACGAGTATCATAACAAATGGCCAGCCCTGCTTTTGCCCAGGGGAAGTTTACCGTTTGTAAATGGTCACCCGGCTGACACCAGCGATCCTCATCCAATAAATTAAAAAGGTGTAATTTATCATACCGTGCAGTAATTTTGCCTTCGGGGGAAATGATGGTAAAAGTGTTAAATATCTTATTGTTCACTTCGCTTAAAAGACTTCCCCCCATAAAAATCCCCAGATCTTTTGCCAGAGTGCAAAGATTTTCGAGAATTACCCGGTTCTGACGAGCATAAGTTTGACATTCGGGCAAATCATAACCACTGCTCCAAAGCTCGGGGAACAATATCAACGAACTACCCAGTTCGGCAGCCTGAGAAGCCAGGCGTATGGCTTCTTCCATATTTTTATGTGTATCGGCGAAATTAATCCGGGTTTGTGCGAGGGATATTTTTATATTCATAGGACAGGATGAATTATAATCATACAGAAACCAGTTAAAAATAAATGGATAAAAAATGACAAGAAATTACCGAAAAGATTCGAACCTTTTATTCAGTATAGCAGTTATTTTTATTATTGTGTTGGCTGCCATCATGACCTGGGCAAATTATGGTTATGCAAAAAACAACCCGGGCGGAAACGATTTTTTAGTGCATTGGATGGGTACGCGTAATTTGCTTTTGGAAGGCACCAGTCCATACAGTGACCGGACAGCAGTGGACATTCAAACCATGGCCTATGGCCGACCGGCAGAACCGGGTGAACATGAATTAAGGGTGGCGTATCCGCTTTATTCGATTGTATTTTTCACGCCTTTTGCATTAATTCCCGATTTTACCCTGGCGCGTGCCTTATGGATGACCTTGTTGGAAATTTCATTAATCGCCATCTCCTTGCTTTGCATGAGAATGTGTGATTGGAAACCCGGACTTTTGGTCACAGCCGTTTTTTTGATTTTTTCGTTATTATGGTATCACGGTATGCGTCCTTTGATAAACGGTAACGCCGTTATTCTGGTGGCATTGTTTGTCACGGGCGGATTAATCGCAATGAAAAACGGCTATGATGAATTGGCCGGAGTCCTTTTTGCATTCAGCACGATTAAACCGCAACTGGTGGTTTTATTTCTGGTTTTTGTATTGATATATTCATTGCGTCAAAGCCGCTGGCGTTTATTAATCTGGATGGCAACGACCACTTTAATTTTTGTCATGGCGGCTTTTTTGTTATATCCCAACTGGTTGTTGGAAAATATTCGTGAAATCATCCGCTACCCTGGATATAACCCACCGGGAACGCTGGCAACCGCTTTGTATGCTTTAATGCCCGGTTTAGGCAAACGCCTGCCGTGGATTGTAGCCGGTTTGTTGGGCCTGGTGCTTCTGTTTGAATGGTTTGTCGTAAAAATTGGCAATGATTTTAAAACCTTTTTATGGACGGCCTGTCTGACCCTGGTTATCAGCCAGTGGATCGGAATTCAAACCGATCCAGGCAATTTCATCATTTTGATGCCAGCTCTGGTGTTATCGATGTCGCTGCTTGAATCGCGATGGCGTTGGGGAAGTGTATTTACCATGTTGCTGCTGGCCGGCCTGTTGGTGTTTATCTGGCTGTTGTTTATTGAAACGGGAATACCCGGTGCACAATTCCAACAAAGCCCGGTCATGTTCATTCCCTTACCGGCTATTTTGTTTCCATTATTGTATTGGGTCCGCTGGTGGGTTTTCAGACCGCCGACGGTCTGGTTTGATGAAGTGGAATTATATAATCAATCAAGACGATGAAAAATAACAATCGTTATATCCTACCGGGAATAATTTTGCTGGCAATCATCCTGCGCTGCATTTTTATCAACAGCCGGGGGATTCAATACGATGATGCTTTTAGTATTTTTTTATCTCAACAATCAATAAATAATATTGTTTCAGGAACGGCGGCTGACACCATGCCGCCGTTATATTATTTTTTATTACATTTCTGGATGTTTGGGGGACAGGGTATCTGGTACTTACGTTTATTGAGCCTGATATTATCGCTGGGCGGGATAATAATAATTTATTCGATCACTGATGAACTCTTTGGAAGAATTGCGGCGCTCACAACCGCTTTATTATCGGCGGTTTCACCGCTTCAAATTTATCATGCTCAAGATATTCGCATGTATGCGCTTTTACAACTCGCCCAACTAACATTTATCTGGTTTTTCGTAAAAATCTGGTTAAAACAACCTGGTTCGGAAAATAAACTGTACTGGTTGGGGCTGATTTTGTGCGGCGCCATGTCGCTTTACAGTCATAATCTGGGCGGTTTTATTTTGATTATCCCGGCCGCATTTTTGTTTTTATCGCGATCCTGGAGGTTATTATGGCGTTACCTGGCGGCCATGCTGCCGGTGATTGTATTATTTCTTCCGTGGGCGGCCTATTTACCCGGACAATTTAACAAAGTTCAGCATGCGTTTTGGACACCTCGACCGGGTGTGGTTGAAGTGCTCCAGGTGATCATTCAATGGATGAGCAACCTGCCTTTACCGAATATGCTTTTTATCGGTACAGCCGCTGTTTTGGGATTACAAGTAATAACGATGCTGCTTTTGGAATTCCGGAGTGATATAAGGGCACAAAATAATAAATATTTAATAATGCTGCTCTGGCTGGGCATACCGCTGATGACCTTTATCCTGTCCTATTTGGTTCGGCCGATATTTGTTGCCAGAGGTTTCCTGGTCAGTTCGATGTTTTTTTATGCCCTGGTTGGGTGGTTTTACTCGCGCCACCAAAAAGATTTTTTAGGATTGTTAATTCTTATTTGTTTTGCCGGCGGGGCGTTGATGGGTTTGCCTTATCAGTTGACCTTTGAATCTTTTCCCCGTTCGCCTTTTCAAAAGGCGGCCGAATACCTGTCGCAGGTAGATTTATCGAATTCTGTCATCATTCATGATAATAAACTTTCATATTTTCCGATGCAATATTACCAAACCAATAACCGGCAAATTTTTTTGCCCGATAAGCCCGGATCTATCAATGATACCTTTGCCAAAGGCTCTCAGACGGCTATGAATATTTTTCCGGCGGCGGATTTGGAAACGGCCGTAAAACATATGGATTCGGTTTATTTTGTGGTTTTTGAAGAGACCATTGAAGAATACCGTAATATGGGCTATGCCGACCATCCGCAACTGGCATGGTTAAAACAACATTACGATGAGAATAAAACGATCGATTTTAATGATCTGGAAGTGTATCATTTTAATGGGTGGCATTAGAAACGGGGATTAACTTTGAAGAGTAAATCACAGCTTTTGTTGTTTGGCCTGGCATTAATGGTTTCTCTGGCTGGGGCTTGGTTTGAAAAAACGCCGGGTTATATGGACGCCGAATATTATTACGGCAATGCCGTCAGGCTGGCTCAAAATAATGGCTGGACGGAGATGGTGCTTTGGAACTACCTTGATTCCCCGGAGGGGCTGCCGCATGCGGCTCATGTCTATTGGATGCCCCTAGCTTCCTTTTTAGCAGCGGCAAGTCTGATGATTTTTAAAACATCAAGTTTTTTTGTTGCACGGTTCCCATTTATTTTATTATCTGCCTTTATCCCACCGCTAACAGCCGAAATTTCTTACTCCCTTTCACAAAACCACAGAAGTGCCGTTTTAAGCGGTTTATTAGCCGTTTTTTCGGGGTTTTATTGCATTTATACCCATAATGTCGAAACTTTTACGTTGTATATGCTTTTAGGCGGATTATTTTTCCTTATGATTCAAAAAGAACCCGCGCGAATAAACCGCAGGTATGTGCTGATGATGGGCGCTCTGGCAGGCGGGATGCATCTTTCACGCGCAGATGGTTTGTTATGGCTGGTGGCGGGAATGGGCTTGATTTTTATAAAATCTCCAGAAAGCGGTTGGCGCAAAATTAAATCGTTTTTAACCAGCGCTATTTATTTATTTACCGGCTATGCCGTGATAATGTCTCCCTGGTATCTGCGAAACTTACTGGAATGGCGAACGTTTTTCCCGGAGGGTATATCGCAAGCTATCTGGATCACAAATTACAACCAGTTGTTTATTTATCCGGCGTCCCGCTTATCTTTTCAAAATTGGATTGCAGCCGGATGGAGCGTTTTGTTAAGCCAACGCTGGAGCGCTTTAATGGATAACCTGAAAACCGTAATCGGGGTTCAATCGATGGTTATTCTGCTGCCGTTAATGGTCTGGGGCGTCTGGCGACAAAAAACGAAAACCGCCGTACGCTTTGGTTTGATGATGGAAGGAATTACTTTAATCGTTATGAGCCTGATTTTCCCACTGGCCGGTGCGCGGGGTGGTTTTTTGCATTCCAGTGCTGCAATACAGCCTTTATTATGGGCTTTGGTACCGGAGGGCTTAACCGGTTT
>JAJTBH010000142.1 GCA_021287005.1 Anaerolineae bacterium | reverse complement strand
GTTCAAATTTGGGGTCATAATTGCGAATAAAAGCCGCGGCTATTTCAGCGACCAGGGCCTCAAACTGCTCGTTCCAGCCGTATTCTTCGGCATACAAGCGGGCATGCTGCTGCACCAGCCAGCCCATATCCCCCGGCCGGGGTGGGCGTAAAATATAAGGCACCTTCGGTTCAGTTTTTTCTTCATCCAGCAGGCTTTGAATGCAGTTCATCGACGCCACCACCCGCTCCTGCTCGTCTTCTGAAACTTTGCCCAACATCCTGCAAATGCCCGCGCTGGAGCTGTTATTTAACCCGGCGAACACCTCGCGTCCCTTTTGCGTCAGACTGATGATGCTCTGGCGTCCATCCGTTTCGGATGGATGTTTATTGATCAATGCCTGTTTTTCAAAATTTCTTAAGATTCGGCTCAGATACCCTGCATCCAGGCCCAGGTGTTTGTTTAATTCGGTGGCATGCGTGGCGCCCTGTTGGGCCAGTTCAAAAATCACCCTGGCTTCAGTTAACGAAAACGGGCTGTTTAAGTAATGGTCACTTAACAAACCAATCTGGCGCGTATAAAAACGGTTAAAGTGGCGCACAGCTTCAATGCGCTCTGAAAGATCACTGTTTTCCATGAGTTCCTCTCCTCTATTTATTTGATTATATCATGTATTTAATTGATTTTGTCAAGTATATTTCAAGATAAAACAAGTTGTGAAAACTCTCAGGAAATGCAGTGGTTTAAGGTGTTATAGTAATACCATAAGCCACCCGTAAAAAGGAGCGTGATATGGCTATTTCATCCATTACATCAGGAACGGGCACAAGTTTATCAAGCCTGGTTGAAACCCTCTTTAAAAAACTGGATAACAATCAGGATGGCGGTATTTCTTCAGATGAGTTTCAATCTGCGCTTAAAAGCAGCAGTTCCACCAGCGATCAGGATAGCGTTGAGCTTTTTGGTTTGCTGGATGTTAACAGTGACAGTCAGGTCAGTCAGAGCGAGCTTGAAAGTGTCTTAAAGAATTTAAGCCTCACACAGAGCAGCAGTTCTTCCACCGAAGCGACCGGCGGCACCCGCCCGGCGGGTGGTGGAGGCGGTGGCGGCGGTGGTGTTTCTGCCACCAGCAGCGGCAGCAGCGGCTCGAGCGTGCAGATTTATGATGTGCGTGACACCAATAAAGACGGCACAGTTTCTTATGAAGAAATTTTGGCCTACCAGCTCACCCATCCAGCCGAAGCGCAGCAAAGCCAGAATGAAACCTTTGATTATCTGGCCAAATATGCTGCCGGAAATTACCAGCAGAACCAGACCAGCAGCAGTACCAGCAGTTTCGTCAGTTATCTCGCTTGAATTATCTTCAAGGGTTCCAAAACCACAATAAAGACCGCCCTTCTTTATTCCCCGCCTAACCTGGCGGGGATTTTTTTTGTTCCCGCCCAGGAGCCGATTTTTGGGTATGGATTTTAAATAAAAAAGTCACCCTGTTAACCTGTGTGGGTGACTTTGGTTTCCTGAATTTTTATTAAATAATCAGGGGCTGCTTCCGGCGGAGCAGCCCCTGATTAAAAGAATTTTTAAACGCCGCTTGAAAGACCTTCAAGATATTTAATCACCGCATCCACCACAGCCGAGGGTACAAAACCGCCGCGCCCGCCGCGTGGGCCACCGCCAGGGCCGCTCATGCCTTGCGCACCTGGTGTGACATTCGCTGGTGAGGTGCCATTAGCCGGGCCGCTGCCATGCTCGCCACCCGGATTCATGCCTTCCGGTCGAGAGCCACCGCTGCCCTGCCCTTGCTGCTCGCCTGATGGAGTCGGTCGGGGCGTCAGAGTCTGGTTGGGGTCGCGCGTGGGGCGCTGCCCGTCTGCCGGCGGGGTTTTATCCGGTTGGTTACCATCCGGCCCGCCTTGCATTTGCGGCATTTCAACACCCTGTTCTTTAAGATACGTGACCATCGTATCGTAGGTCAAATTCATATCCTTAATCGCCTGCAATTGTTCTTCGCTCATGGCATCCCGAATCGCCTGAAACTCGTCGCTGCGTGGTTCACGTTCGCCACCGGGCGCTGCCGGGGTGCCGCTGGTTTCTGTTTTTTGTTGCGGTTTGCTCTGAGGAGTGCCGTCAGGGGTGCCCTGCGGGCGAGCCTGCTGCATCTTTTCCTGGTTATCCTTAATAACCTGCCAGAGCGGCAGCAGTTTGGCGGCCTGTTCGGCGCTGATGGCCTGATCGCCATCGGCCAGTTTTAATGTACCGACAGCCAGTTCCAACCCGGAAAGACGGGTCGGGTCATCCGGAGTTGCCGTCGTGGTAGCTGCTTCCAGGCCTTGAATGGCCGACTGCACCACTTTGCTCACCGACGCTCCGCCATTACAGGCGCTTAACGCCAGTACAAACACAAGAATGGAACTTACAAACAATGTTTTTTTCATTTTTATATCTCTCTTCTTTTAAACATTAATCAATGTTTATGGATGGATTGTATATTTGGCAATCCTTTAACATCTCGATCAGCATATCAAAAAGATATTCAGCCCTTATTCAGGAAAGCTTCAAAGTTCATTCAGAAACCTGCTTTTTGTGCTCAACAATCCGTAAAAAATCACAATCCATTTGAAAAGTCAGACAAGTTGTGCTTTAATGAAGACACTTAAATAACTGTTTTCCAAAACAACATCAATTCGTGAGAAGGAAGGGTGTGGCGCAAAATATTGGCGTTCATCTTTATTCCGGTGATTTTATTGGTCAGTTCAACACATTCTGTTATGTTTGGGCTTATTCCCAAATTTACGCGAAGGTATTCTTAACAAACCGGTCAAAACATTTTTAAACCCGGAGGTTTTATGAAATATATTGGTACATCCGTCCCGCGCATTGACGCAGAAGCGAAGGTAAGGGGTGAGGCGGTTTACGCGTCAGACATGACGCTTCCCGACCAGGCCTACATGAAACTGCTCATGGCCAACCGGCCGCATGCCATTGTTCACAGCGTGGATACCGGCGCAGCCGAAGCACTGCCGGGCGTGTTGGCTGTGTTAACCTCCAAAGATGTTCCATATAACGAATATGGTTATTACGCGCCCGACCAGCCGGTTTTTTGCGGTCCCTGCGCCAAACCTTATGCCGACCGGGTGCGTTATGTTGGTGATCGGATTGCCGCCGTGATCGCCGAAAGCGAAGAAATCGCGGCCGAAGCGGTTAAATTGATTAAAGTGGATTATGAAAACCTGCCGGTGGTCTGTGACATGGAAAAAGCCATCGAACCCGACGCCGTGATTTTGCATCCCGACCTGGGCAGCAACCTCTTTGGGCATCACTTCCTGCGTAATGGGGATATTGAAGCGGCTTTTAAACAGGCCGATGTGATCATCGAGTCGGTTTATAACACCCCGGCTCAGGAACATGCCTACCTGCAAACCGATTCGGGCCTGGCCTATTACGACGAAGAAGGCCGCATTGCCATCCTCACCACCGGGCAGTGGGGCACCAAAGACCGCAAGCAGATCGCCCACGCCCTCAACCTGCCCGAAAACCAGGTGCGTGTGATTTATCCCATGACCGGCGGCGCCTTTGGCGGACGTGAAGATATATCGGTGCAGATTGTGGTGGCATTAGGGGTCATGAAACTGCGTGAACGCGGCATTAACCGCCCCATAAAAATCGTCTGGTCGCGCCATGAAACCATGATCGCGCATGGCAAACGTCATCCCTTCCGGATTTACACCCGTTGGGGCGCCACCCGCGACGGCAAAGTCATTGCCGCCGAAGCCCGGTTATACGCCGATGGCGGCGCATATAAATTTACCACCAGCATTGTTTCCGGCAACGCCATGATTAACGTATTGGGGCCTTACGTAATTCCCAACGTTAAAGTGGATGTTTACGATATTTATACCAATCACGTCCCGCGCGGGGCTTTTCGCGGTTTTGGCGGCCCCCAGGGCGTTTTCGCCGCCGAACAGCAAATGAATAAACTGGCCGAAGCTCTGGGTTTGGACCCCATCGAAATGCGCATGCGCAACCTGGCCTCTGAAGGCTCTCTGCAAACTACCGGCGCACCCTACCCGCCCGGGGTGAGCATTCGCGCCGTCGCCGAAGAATGCGCACACAAAACCGGCTGGCAGCAGCATGCCGGAACCTGGTCTCATCCGGGGGCGCTCAGTTGGCTGGACCCTTCAAACCCGAATAAACGCCGTGCCATTGGTTTTGCCTGTGCACATAAAAACGTCGGCTTTTCTTTCGGTTACCCCGAATCCTGTGCCGTCGGCATTGAATTATACGGCAACGGTGAAATCGAACGCGCCGTCATTCGCCACGGCGCCAGCGAGGTGGGCATGGGCACCCACACGGTCATCACTCAGATGGCTGCCGACGCGCTGGGGCTGGCTATGGATCAGGTTGATTTAATCTCCACCGACACATCCGAGGTGGGCGATTCAGGCGCCGTTTCGGCCTCGCGTATGACCTTTTTTATCGGTAATGCCATCAAAGAAGGCGCCGAAATTGCCCTTAAAAAATGGCATGATGAAGACGAGCGCCCCATAAAAATCGAACACATTTACCGCCCCGTTTCCACCACCCCGCCCGACCCATTAACCGGGCAGTGTGACCCCAATATCGCCTATTCTTACACCGCCCAGGCGGCCGAAATCAGCCTGGATATGGAAACCGGCCAGGTGGAAATTGAAAAAATAACCTGTGCTCTCGACGTTGGCAAAGCCATTAACCCGCAGCAGGTGCAAGGTCAAATTGAAGGCGGTTTAATTCAAGCGGTGGGTTATACCGTAATGGAAAATTTCATTGAAAAAAACGGACTGGTGTTAACCCCCAACTTTTCCACCTACCTGATTCCCACCGTGTTGGATATTCCCAGAGAGATGGATTCAATCGTGCTTGAAATTCCCGATCCACGCGGCCCCTGGGGTGCGCGCGGTCTGGGTGAAACCATGATCATGTGCCTGGTTCCGGCCGTCACTGCCGCGCTGCATGCCGCCTGCGGCGTGTGGTTTGACCAGTTTCCCCTGGTCCCCGAACGTGTTTTACAGGGTTTAAGTCAATTAACTTCAGAAAACATCAAATAAGAGGATTTTTTGCCATCCAACACACGTTTAACGCGTGAATTCCAGACGTTGCAACATATGGTCGGGCTTTATTGTCGCGGCCTGGCTCACCCTCAAGAGCCGGGGCAGGCGCTCTGCCCCGATTGCGAACAATTACTCGCCTATGCGCAGCGACGTTTGTTCACCTGCCGCTTCGGTGAAAACAAACCGGTATGCGCCGACTGCCGGGTGCACTGTTACCGCTCGGATGAAGCCGGACGCATACGCCGGGTGATGCGTTATGCCGGTCCGCGTATGCTTTTAAGCCACCCGGCATTGAGTATTTTTCACCTGATTGACAGCATCCGTTTTAAGCCTCGGAAAACACGGCAGGAATAAAATATGAGCCGCAAAACGGAAGAAACCTACGCCCATCTGACCCGGCTGGTGCTGGATCGTTACCGCAACAATGCGCGTAAATCGCTGTTGGATGTTTATCATAACGACCCGGATTTTACGCTGCTCGATCACAATACGCTTGAAGAATCCTTTATCAATCGCGAAGAGATTTTAAAGGTGCTTAATGACCCGCCGTTATTAACCAATCTGGTTAACCTGTTTGTTGAAGCCAGCATTCATTTTACTTACCAGAATAACCAGTTTATTAACCTCGACTTAAATGAACACACCATTCTTGAAGATTTATATCGCAATTACCTGTTGGATTATAAAAAGGTATTGGAGACCTGCCTTACCCCCGATCAACTTGAAAGCGGTCTTAATCACTGGATCAGGCAGCATTTTAAGGATTTAAGTGTTAATATCAGCCGCTTTTTCGATGATGACCGGCGCGACACCAACAATGTTATTTTAAAACAGGTCGTATGCAGCCAATACAGTGCGCAGTTACAAATGGACCTGCTTGGTCTTAAGCCTCAAGAACTGCTTGAGCCCGTGCTCGACCTGGGCTGCGGGCAGTCGGGACAACTGGTCACCCATTTACGTTCGCTTGGCCTGCGCGCCACCGGTTTTGACCGCCAGGTAGATCCGTTGGAATACCTGCTGGCTGCCGATTGGTTTGATATACAATTTAAAGTGGCTCAATGGGGTTGCATCATCTCGCATATGGCATTTTCCAACCATTTTTTATTTCATCATTATTATAAAAACGGCCAGCCCGAAAAATATGCCCGTTTTTTTATGCAGCTCTTATCGGCGCTTAAGCCCGGCGGCAGTTTTTATTACACTCCCGGCCTGCCCTTCATTGAACGATTTTTGCCCGGTGAACAATATCAAATCACGCGCCGGCCTCTGCAGGCTGCCGCCTTTAACCTGCCGGAGTTTAAACCTTTATACGAAGAAAATGTCTGGTATGCCTGCCGGATTTTAAAAAAATAAACCGATTTCGGGGCGGTTAAATTTCAGTCTCTTTAAGCGTAAAGTAAAAAGTGGCGCCCTGGTCCAATTGTGATTCAGCCCAGATTTCACCGTTATATCGTTTGACAATCCGCTGTACAATCGCCAAACCAATGCCATTGCCGGGAAATTCCACAGAGTTATGCACACGCTGAAAGGCTTCAAATATCCGCTGCGCCTGTGTCATATCAAAACCGGCCCCGTTATCGCGCACAAAATAAACCCGCCCTTTTTCGCCATCCATAACGCCAAATTCCACCACGGGCAGCGGTTTTTTTAAACTGAACTTTACCGCATTACCCAGCAAGTTATTTAATAAAATTTCCAACAGGTCCGGGTCGGCCGTAATTTTCAGATCCGGGGCAACTACAAAGTTAATTTTCACCTGCGGATTTTCATCCTGCAAACGGTTATCCACTTTTTGAACCAGGTCACTTAAATTCACTTCGGCGCTGCGCATTTCGGCATTGCTGGCTGTGGATAACTGCAACAGATGGTCGATCAATTTACCCATGCGCACCGTTTCAGAATGAATGCGATCCAACAGTCGGGCTGCCTCCGCTTCCATAACGGCGCCGTAATCTTCCATTAATATCTGGCTGTACCCATTGATGGTCCGGATAGGTGAGCGTAAATCATGCGAAACCGAATAATTAAATGATTTTAATTCACGGTTGGCTTTTTCCAACTGGTCGGTGCGCTCCATTACACGCTGTTCAAGCGCCTCGTTTAACTCACGCAGCGCTTCTTCGGCGCGTTTTCGTTCGGTTGTATCAATTAAAAAACCTTCCACGGCTACAATCTGGTTGTCTTTTTTAACCGGGGTTAAAGAATAGATATGGTAACCGATTGAGCCATCTTTACAGAGTCTTGAAAATTCGCCCGAGCGAACAATATCACCCTGCAAAGACCCGTCCACCTTCTGGCGGGCTCCATCCAGCGCGTCGTCCACCTGGGTAATCGAAAAAGGTTGTCCAATCACCTCATCGACTGAATCGTAACCATGCATTAACAACCAGGCGCGGTTGACCACCCGGTATTTGCCATCCAGATCAATCTTAAAATATCCGGCGCTGGAATTTTCAATGATGGTCCGAAAACGTTCCTCGCTCTCGCGTAAATCCACGGCGCTTTTTTCACGGGCGCGTACTGCAACAAAAATCAGCACGCATAATCCCATTAATAAAAATGCCGCCGTCCATAAAACAATGATAAACACATCGTCCAGTTCGTTCCAACGGTTTTTCAGACTCAACAAAACATTAATATCCATTTGTTCAGCCTGACGCTCAAGTTCGGCATATGATATTCGCAAACTGGTTGCGGCTGCCTTATCCGTTCGCGCGCCATTCCAGTCTGCCAGGCATTTCTTAAATGCCTGGATATCCGCTTCAAACACATCCCTGGTTTTCACATCGATTACATGCAATGAAAAAAGAGAATCCCGTTCCTGATCGGTTTCATCCAGAATATATTCAATGGTGTTTATCGATTGGTTGATTAACGCCAGACCCTCATCCCGGTTAAAAATTGTGGAGGGATCATTGGTAAGGTTGAGATATAAAAATCCCTTAGCCAGATCAACGCGCGCCTGCCGGATCTCTCCCAGGTTAAAAGATGTTTTTTCACTGAGTTCTTGATATTGATAATGCACCCACGAAATCATGCCGCACACCAACGCAGCCAGAATAACCACAGTCCACAACCAGGTATAAGTATTTAAAAAAATATATCTATATAATTTTTTAATGGTTTTTTCTGCCGGTTGCTTCATTTGCCTCTAATGATCTCCTCGGTTGTTGTTTTTCCGGGTAGTTCATCTGCCGTAAAACCGAATTCGGAAATTAATTTAAGATGATCGGGGCTGCCAACATAGGTTTTTAACTGCTCATTCCAGGCCTTTAAAAGCTGTTGATCCTGTTGTCTGAAAGCAAATGCACCATAACCCTGATATTTTTGCCCGTTTATGGCCACCTGATCAAAAGGTATTGCCACTTCAGTTTTTCCAGTATCATCGTGCATGCTGATCCAGTGAATGGTCGGCGAAGATAAAGCCAAAGCGTCGCTTATGCCGGTTTCCACCGAGAGTTTCCCGGTTAATGCATTGGGTACGGAAATTAAATTATTGGGTTGCAAACCCAGGTTTTGCAGCCAGATGCCTTCCACAGCCTCGGAAATAACCGCAACCCTGGCCTTATTTAAAACAGCCTGCTGATAAGAATGTATGTCCAACGGGTTCCCATTTAAAACCAGCATACTCTGTTGCACATGAAAGGTCGGTTCCGAAAAATTAACTCGCCCGGCTCGCTCGGGCGTAATGAACATTCCGGCGGCAATCAGATCGATTTTTCCGGTCACCAGGTTATCGATTAAAGCCGAGAATTCACTCTGATGCCACCCGACCCGGTTT
>JAJTBH010000141.1 GCA_021287005.1 Anaerolineae bacterium | reverse complement strand
GACATCCGGATAAAGGTCTTTTGTTATGTCAAAAAGCGCTTGAAATCAGACCCAACAACCCGATTTTTAATGCGGCTGTGGCTTTATTATCACAAAAAGCCGGGCAGGCGTCAAAAGCATTTGAATCGCTGGAACTGGCGCTGGAAGCCTGGCCTCAAGAAGCAGCCTGGCATGCCTGGGCGGCGCATCTGGCCAAAGAGATATCGCCTGAAAAATATATGGGGCATCTCCAGAAGGCATATAACCTGAACCCGGGTAATGTGGATTACGCTTTTGAGTTAGGCAGCGCCCATCTTGAACGGGCGGACGCCGATGCTTCGATTGATATTTTACAAAAAGCTACCCGGCAGGCACCTGAACGAGCCGATTTGTGGTCGGTATTGGCAAATGCTTATGAAAAAAACAATTACTTGAAAGAAGCATTTCAATGCGCCGAGACTGCCTCAAAACTGGCGCCTTCTTCCGCGGCCCATTTGTTGGCCTGCGGGAAACTGGCGGTGAAAATGGGTGAAGGTGATGTGGCCGCCGATTACGCCGGTGCAGCCATGGACTGCGCTCCGAGAGATGAAGACGTGGTTGTTTTTGCAAGCCAGGTTTTTGCCAACCAGGGAGAGCTTCAAAAAAGCATGAATGTGATTGAAAAATCACTGCCCGGTTTTGAAGATTCTTATAAAGTGGCTTTTGAATATGCCCGTCTTAAACAAAAAATGGAAGGTTCGGAAAAGAGTCTGCCGATTGTTCGAGACCTGGTCGGAAAATACTCAGACCAACCTTCAGCCCTGGCATTGCTGGCCAAAAATGAAATGCAATGCGGCAATGAAGATGAAGCCCGCCAGGCTGCACAAGAATCGCTTAAACTGGATCGGGAACAGCCGGAAATTTTACTGCTATTGGGACAACTGATGCGGCAAGCCGGACAACTGGACCAGGCGATTGACTGCATGAGTGAGTCGATCCAGCTTAATCCTGATTATATGCCGGGTTATCTGGACCTGGGTGAAACCTACCAACAGCGCCGTGAACCGATGAAGGCCCTGCAAACCTACCAGCAGGCGATTAAGGTTGCCCCGACGGAACCGTCGGTTTATTATGCGGCAGCTCTGGTGATGCGGGAATTAAAGGATTATATCGGGGCCGAAGCGATGTTACGCCGGGCTGCCGAACTATCTCCGAAGGATCTCAACATTCGCCGCCAACTTGGCGCGGTTATTGCATTAAATCTGGTTCATAACTCTCAGGAGGTGAATTCACAATGATGAACCCGGGCACTTCCAAGCTTAATAATATAACAATCAATCAGGTTGTTTCGCGTTACGCTTTTATTGTTGTTTTAAAGGCTTCTCTGGACGGAAAATCTTTTCGTTTTGCCCGCCAGATATCTCAGGATTGGTTAAAAATATATCCGGGCGACCTTGAAGTGGCTTTTCTGTTAGCCAAAGCCCTGATGGGCGAAGGTGATAAAAAAGCTGCACTGGAGTTATTAAAATCCGTTTGCCGCCGCGATCCGGAATATTATGAAGCGTTGGAACTGGTCGCTCAGCTTTCGGCGGGCGGCAGCGATGCAACACTCGAACCTTTGGTCGGGCTTATGGCGCTGGCCGACCTGGAAAAACCCCCGGCTTCCATGCCACGCTGGGGAAATGAATTTTCCAGCGCCTGGAAAACCTTTAAAGAGGGCAAACTCGACCAGGCTTTAAGCCTATCTGAAAGCATGCTACAGGCGCACCCCGATTACCTGTTGGCGGCGGTTTTAAACCTGCGCATCCTGGCGGCCAAGGGCGATGAAATCAATATCATCCAGAAGGGTGTGACCTATCATAAAAAATGGGCCGACTGCGTCGCCATCAGTCTGCTGCTGGCCAGTTATAAGATGAATATGGGGCAGGAAACGGAAGCGGTAGGGTTGCTGCACGAATGTGTAGGCAATGATGCTGCCGGGCAGGTGGCACAGCGCATCTGGGGCGCCGGACATGCTTACAGCCCACTCTGGGTGGATAATTTTGATTTTCGGTTTGCCTATGCCATTCCGGCTGCGGTGGCCGAATTATTGGGCTGGAATCAATTACCCTCCGGGCAGACAGCTAAAGCTGCCGCACATGCCGCAGCAGAAACCACAGCCGCCGTAACGAATGAAACCGGTGCATCAACAACATCCGGATCAGCCGTGCAAACGGCGAGCGTTGAAGAGAGCCTTGGCGAGAGTTTAAGGTCCGTTGAAGAAGCTTTTACCAATATTGCCCGTCAGTTTAATAACAGCACAGTTAATCGCGAAGAAGGACGATACCCGATTTACGTGGTGATGTCTTGCAGGGGCGGGCTGGTTAAGCAATATGGTGAACAAACCTCGCTGGTTATTGAAAACGATATGAAACTGCTCGCCACTGCGGTATCAAACCGGCAAGGCTGGGGCGGGCGAGTGTTTATTGTGGATGATCCCAATATCCGCACCGAGTTAAATATTACCCCGGTTGACGCCATCGACCCGTGGAAAATTAAACTGGCAATCAAGGACCTGGATACGGCCCTGGCGCGTAAAGGCGAAATGATCGGAGCACTGGTTATTGTGGGCGGCCCCGATGTGGTGCCTTTCCATAAACTGCCCAATCCAACCGACGATACCGACGCGGATGTGCCGTCTGATAATCCATATGCCACACTGGACTCTAATTATTTTGTGCCCGAATGGCCGGTGGGACGATTGCCCGGTGAAGCCGGGCAGGATGCAGCCCTGTTATTGGCACAAATTCACCGTTTGACCAATTATCATAATCAAAACCGCCGCTTAACCACGGCGCCCAACCTTTTGGAAATTTTCTTCAGACTGCTGGACCTGTTCCGGAAAAAAGCCAGCAAAGCCAAAAAGAAGACCCGAAAGGGCAGCAGCGGCAACTTTGGCATCACGGCAGCCGTCTGGCGGAAAGCATCAAGTAATGTATTCAGCCCGATTGGCAGCAGCAGCGATTTGATGATTTCACCACCCGATCAATCCGGCACTTATCCGGCTCAGCGGGTTTTATCGGCCAACCTCGCGTATTGTAATCTGCATGGCGTCACCGACGCTCCGGATTGGTATGGTCAGCGGGATTCGCAGGAATCTCCGGCGGGGCCGGATTATCCGATTGCCATCAGCCCGCAGGATTTACCTTCCAACGGGCAGGCCCCGCAGGTTGTCTTCAGCGAAGCCTGTTACGGTGCCTATATTTTTAACAAAAAAGAAGACGAATCGATGGCTTTAAAATTTATGGGCATCGGTTCACAGGTGATGGTTGGCTCCACCACGGTAGCCTACGGTTCGGTGGATGCTCCCTTGATTGGCGCCGATTTACTGGCGAATCTCTTCTGGAAAAATATAAAATCAGGAAGCACGGCCGGTGAAGCGCTCATGCGCGCCAAGATAGAACTGGCGCGTGAAATGAATACCCGCCAGGGCTTTTTGGATGGCGAAGATCAAAAGACCCTGCTTTCATTTGTGTTTTTTGGTGATCCTCTGGCCAGTGTGACGGATAATAAAAAGCTGCGCAAGAGTTACCGTCCCATGCAGCAGTTGACGGTTAAGACCGTTTGTGATCACAAGAGTGAAGACGCCGTCGACACACCGGTAGCCGATTATGTATTAAAAGAGGTTAAAGACCTGGTGACGCCGTATTTACCGGGCCTGGAAGAAGTTGAGGTGGTGGTCAGCCCGCAATACGATCCGCTGGAGCAGTTGGTTGGCGCAGGGGGTGAAACCAAGGCCAAAAAGTCGGCGGATGGGCATGTGGTAATTACTTTCAGCAAATCGGTTCGTACTACCAGCCGCATCCATCGCCATTATGCGCGCGCAACGGTTAACCCGGATGGGAAAATGGTTAAACTGGCTGTTTCAAGATAATTTTTTAACTCAAAGAAGAGGCCTCTGAAAAAGAGGTCTTTTTTTTGTTTAAATAAAATGCGTATAGGTGGGCGAAAAAGCTCTCTTTGGTAGGCTCCCTTCGACAGGCTCAGGGAGCGGGGGCGGGTGCAGATGTGGTTGAGTGAGCGGAAAAGCTCTCGTTGACAGGCACCCTTTGACGGGCTCCCTTCGACAGGCTCAGGGAGCGGCGGTGGGTGCAGATGATGTTGTGTGAACGGAAAAGCTCTCGTCGATAGGCTCCCTTCGACAGGCCCTCTTCGACAAGCTCAGGGAGCGGGGAGCGGGGGCGGACATATTTTTGGAGAAGATAAATCGAGAATTGAACAGACCATTTGCAGGCTGGGGCAACCTCGCTTATAATTTCGTTTATCTGAAAACGTCAGACAGGAGAGTATGGAGAGAACATGAAAAAACAGCTTACGGGTGCTGAGATTCGACAATCATTCATTGATTATTTTGTACAGAAACAGGGTCATACCTTTGTACCGTCGGCATCGCTTGTGCCGGGCGGCGACCAAACGCTGCTTTTCACCAACGCCGGTATGGTACAGTTTAAAGAAGTATTCTTAGGCACGGATGTTCGCCCATATAACCGGGCTGTAAACTCTCAAAGATGCATGCGCGTGGCCGGTAAACATAACGATCTGGATGATGTAGGCCGCGATAATACCCACCATACCTTTTTTGAAATGTTGGGCAACTGGTCATTCGGTGACTATTACAAAAAAGAGGCCATCTCCTGGGCCTGGGAACTGTTAACCGAGGTCTGGGGATTGGATAAAAACCTGCTGTGGGCGACCTGCTTCAAAGATGAAAAAGGACAGGTAGCTTCCGATGAAGAAGCCGCCACGTACTGGCGCCAACAACCCGGAATGCTGCCCGAACATGTGATGTACTGCGGCCGCAAGGAAAACTTCTGGGAAATGGCCGATACCGGCCCCTGCGGTCCGTGTAGTGAAATTCACATCGACCAGGGTGAGTCTTTCTGCGATAAAAAAGATGTTCCCGGTCATGTTTGCCGGGTAAATGGCGACTGCAAACGTTTTATGGAATTGTGGAACCTGGTCTTTATGCAATATAACCGCCTGGGGCCCGATGAACTGGTTCCGCTGCCGGCCACACATGTCGACACCGGTATGGGACTGGAACGAATTGTATCGGTGATCCAGGGCGTTTATTCCAACTATAAAACCGATCTATTACTGCCTCTTATGGAAGAAGTTCGCGCCATGACCGGGCAGAGCATTGAAGAGCGCGAAGCCAACCTGACTCCGTACCGTGTCATTGCCGACCACTCACGATCGGCTGCATTTTTAATCGCCGATGGGGTTGTGCCGGGCAATACGGGACGCAATTACATTTGCCGTATGATTATCCGGCGCGCGGCACAGTTTGGCACCAAGTTGGGATTGTTCGAACCTTTCCTGGCGAAAGTGGCCGATAAAGTTATTGAAAATTACGGCGATTTTTACCCTGAATTAAAAAAGAACCGCACGGCGGTTCTCGACAGCATTACGCGTGAAGAAAAACGTTTCCGCCGGACTGTGGAAGCCGGTTTAAGTTACTTAAACGAGTTGTTGGATGGCTTAAAACAAAACGGTCAGACCGTTTTGGATGGTCACCAGGCTTTTGATTTATATGCCACGCACGGTTTGCCGTTGGAAATCACGCGCGATATTGCCCGTGAACAAGACCTGGATGTGGACGAAGCAGGTTTTCGACAGGCAATGGAAGAACACCGCCTGGCTTCGGGAGCTGGCAAAGCCTTTGGGCCGCTGGGCGGCGAAGATGTGGATGTTTACCGGGCTGTGTTGGAACAATTAACCTCATCCGGCAAACTGAGCACAAGCGGTGTGGCATATGACCCCTATCACAACTTTGAAGTTGAAGAGCCCATCCTGGCGCTGGTGCGTGAAGGCGAACCGGTTAATGAAGTTGAAGAAGGCGACCTGGTGGAGGTAATTCTGGCGCGCACCGGTTTTTATGTGGAATCGGGCGGCCAGGTATCCGATCAGGGTTCGATTGTGTCGGTCAACGAACCGCGTTGGGAAATTACCATTGAAGAAATGCGCAAACCGGCTGCCGGCATTATTACGCATGTCGGCCGGGTTGTACGCGGAACCCCGAAAGTGGGCGATGTGGCGCTGGCAGCGATTAACAGCCAACGCCGCCGCGATATCATGCGCAACCACACCGCCACGCACATTTTACATGCCGAACTGCACAGCATTCTGGGCGGGCATGCCCGTCAGGCAGGTTCGCTGGTGGCGCCCGACCATTTCCGATTTGACTTTACCCATCCTGACGGCTTAACTGCCGACCAGCTTGAAAAGATTGAAGCGGGCGTCAACCGCGCCATTTTGGCAGATTTTCCCCTGAATATCGTCACCAAATCACTGGCGCAGGCCACCGCCGAAGGCGCCATGGCGCTCTTTGGCGAAAAATACGGCGAGCAGGTGCGCACCGTAACCATTGGGCAGGAAGAACCGTATTCCTATGAGTTATGCGGCGGTACGCACGTGCATGAAACCGGCGATATCGGATTGTTCCTGATCGTCAGTGAATCAAGCGCCGCGGCCGGCGTTCGCCGTATTGAAGCAGTTACCGGGCGGGCGGCTTATGAACTGGTGCAGCGCCGTTTTAAAACTTTAAAACAAACCGCCGCTGTTTTAACCGCTTCAGTGGATGAAGCTCCCGACAAAGCCTCTGCGGTATTGGCTGAACTGGATGATACCCGCAAACAGGTTAACACCCTGCGTCAACAATTGGTAGCCGAATCGTTCAACCGGTCCCTCGAAAACGTTCCCGAAGTGAATGGTATTCCGGTTTTGGCGGCGGTTTTACCGAACGCCAATGTTGAGACCATGCGCCAGATGACAGACCGCTTCCGCGAGCGATATGCCAGCGGTGTGGTGGTTTTGGGCTGCGTGGTGGACGATAAACCTTCATTGATTGCGGCCGTAACCGATGACCTGGTTAAACGCGGTATCATGGCCGGTGAACTGGTTAAAGAAGCCGCAGCCGTCATGGGCGGCAGCGGCGGTGGACGACCCAACATGGCTCAGGCCGGCGGCAAGGATGCCGCTAAACTGGGTGAAGCGATCGATAAAGTGCTGCCCTTCGTAAAGAAAAAACTGGGCGCATAAATTTAGATGATATACTGATGTTTTAATAATGATCCCATTCTAATTCGGAATGGGATCATTATCGCAGGGCATCCCATAACATGGGAATTCGCCGGCGGGGGAGTTATGAAGAGAGCCAATTCAGGAAAAATCATAACAGGGCTTTTTACCTTAATCAATCTGGTCTTTATCCTGTTAATTTCAACTTCCACATCCATGGAAAAAAATGCCATATGGTGGGGGTTATCACTGCCCAGGCTGATGATGGTATTGGTGATCGTACTGGCAACGGCCGGGGCAATGGCATCGACTTTTCAGCCCATAAGAAAAATTTTATCCAAATGGAATATTTATTTACAGGAGGGGTTTCGATATCCATTATTGGTTGTTTTTGGGGGATTGTTTTTCATTGTTGAAATCATCCTGTTGATTCTGGCAAACCTGAAAGAGGTTTTGTTTTTAGGATTAATCAGTGTGTTATTACAACGAGGATTTTTATTTATTCTATGGGCTACATTTATTACGCTTTTAGGACTTATCACCTTCTATTTTTATAATAAAACTTGTTTTTCTCTGAAAAATTGGCTTGCTCTGCTGCAAAATTTTTCATCCAGATTTTCCAACGTTTCACCTTTTTATTGGATTTCTCCGTTGATTTTCGGCCTGATTATTGGTGTTATGCTGGCTTATTCACCGGCTTTTTCAGGACAGATGCCGCGGCATGATTCCGGTATATTCCTTTATTTTGGTTCACGCATCCTCAAGGGAGATGTTCCGTTTCGGGATTTGTGGGACCACAAACCCCCGCTGGTTTTTTATATCAATGCGCTGGGTTTGTGGTTGTTTAATCGCTCGATCTGGGGTGTGTGGTGGCTGGAAGTGATTTCCTTATTTTCCTCGGCGCTGCTGCTGCTGGGCATATTACGAAAAAATATATCCAAAGCGGGTATTTTTCTGGCCTTAACAGCCTTTGTGGTAAATATCGCTTTCCCGATTGAAGGCGGAAATTTTACGGAAGAGTTCGGTTTACCACTGCAATGCCTTGCATTATTGCTTTTTTATCAGGCGATAACCCGGGAAAAAGGACGTGTGTTTAAATGGGTTCTTTTGGGTTTCAGCTTTGCGCTGGCTTTGATGTTAAAACAGACCTTGATCGGCATCTGGGCCACAATTGGTTTGATCGCCTTGTATCGTGTTTTTAAACGAGATACAAGCGTGAAAATTAAACACCTGGCCGCTTTTTTTGCGGGGTTTACGCTGACTTTATTAGCCTGGGTAGTTTATTTTGCGGCAAACCATGCGCTCTGGGATTTTTGGGATGTGGCTTATCGTTTTAACTTTGTTTACTCCGATATTACCCTGCAAGATCGCCTGGAAGCCGTGGGCATCATCATCTGGGTCTTTTTAAGCGCATCCTGGTTTTATTATTTTGGCCTGGCAGTGTGGGCCGGCGTCATCGGTCAGGGAAAAAATTTTTTCCTCAGGCAGCCTTTGTTGGTGCGCGTGGCTTTAATTGATTTTCCGATTG
Source organism: Anaerolineae bacterium (assembly GCA_021287005.1). Classification (GTDB taxonomy): domain Bacteria; phylum Chloroflexota; class Anaerolineae; order Anaerolineales; family Anaerolineaceae; genus JAJTBH01. The sequence goes on along the minus strand of JAJTBH010000141.1, from coordinate 337 downwards.
AGGTCATTTTAATCAGTCTTTCGGGAAAAAATTACAACCATTATTTTTTCACACTTTTACCCAGTTTTGCCATTCTGGCGGGTTACGGCTGGTTATATCTCAGCCGCCAGTTGATAAAACCCTATTGGAAGGTGGGGCTCTATTTACTGCTGTTGTTTATGTTCCTATATAAACCATTGATTTTAGTTAACCAGGCTTACCGGCAGCCTCCGGAGGCATCTCTTGACCGGGTTGTGAAATATATCCGGCAGAACACCCGGCCTGAAGATTATGTGTTAATGTGGGGCTCGCAAACAGTGGTGAATTTTATGTCGGAACGCGATACTCCGACGCGTTT
>JAJTBH010000140.1 GCA_021287005.1 Anaerolineae bacterium | reverse complement strand
ATTAAAAACCGGGAAGGGTTCGCGCCATAACAGCGCGCAGGATAACAATAAAATAATGCCGGTGACCGAAGTGATAAACAAAACCTGAAAAAGATTGCTGCGTCGTGAAGCCAGGCCGCCGCTGAAGTCGCCGCCGCCCCAGGTGGCGGCTGCCACCAACGCCAGAATAATACCGGTCAAGTTTGATGTCAGTTCCATATGGGCTTTGATTATACCGAAGAATTGAGATTTGGAAGATTTTATTAGAAATCGGTTAATATTCTTTTTTAATCTATTGACAGCCTGCGGCATCAATACTATACTTTCGATTAGAAAAAACAAATAAATATTTTCCTTCGGGGCAAGGTGAGAGCGTAAGCTCGATTCCTGATCGGTGGTGATAACCCACGAGCACATTTTGTGCATGAACCGGTGTAATTCCGGTGTCGACGGTATAGTCCGGACGAAAGAAGGATAAGCCTGTGAAACCATCTGTTTTCACGGCTCTACCTCCCCGAAAACAAATTCTGTTTTCGGTTTTCTTTTTAATCTGTGCTCTTCGTGCCTGCCCTGAAGGAACGAAAGACCAGACCATGATTAAATACGCTGCCTACACATCCAAGAGTCGCACCATGACTCACAAACCCGAAAAATTCTCCCTGACGACATTTTTAAGTAAATACGGTCGCTGGCTGCCCCCGCTCTCTGCATTGTTTGCGCTGTTAATCTGGCAATTGATTGCACAATTTGGCGGACTGCCCGCATTTATTTTGCCTTCTCCCTGGCAGGTGTTTACCCGTTTTGCTACGGCCTTGTTGGACGGCAGCCTGGTTAAACACAGCCTGGTAACTTTTAGTGAGGTGATTTTAGGTTTGATGGTCGGCTGTTTCCTGGCAACTTTTGCCGGTTATTGGCTGGCGCGTTCGCGCGTGTTGGAACATACACTCGCGCCTTACCTGGTGGCCAGCCAGGCCGTGCCGGTGGTGGCCATTGCGCCTTTGTTAATTATCTGGTTTGGCCCCGGAATGTTTTCAAAAGTGCTTATTTGCGCTTTGATGGTCTTTTTCCCGGTATTGGTTAATACCGTGGTGGGGCTGCGTGCCGTGCCTGAAAACCTGGGCGACTTGATGCGCTCCCTGAAAGCCTCTCGTTTGCAGATGCTGGTTTATTTGCAGATACCGGCAGCCCTGCCGGTGTTTCTGGGCGGTTTGCGCGTGGGGGCCACCCTTTCGGTCATTGGCGCCACGGTGGGCGAGTTTGTGGGCGCCGATCAGGGCCTGGGTTTTTTGATTAACATCGGACGCGGACAATATGACACGGCTCTGGTTTTTGTGTCGATTTTTACCCTGGTGATGATGGCGCTGGCCCTTTATGGTCTGGTGATATTAATAGAACACGTCAGCCTGCGCTGGCAACGTTCTTCGGGAAATGAATAATTTTAAAACTTTATAAAAAAACAGGTGTTTTATGAAAAAAACTTTATCAAAAATTTTAACTCTGCTGGCGGCCGTTTCTTTACTGCTTTCGGCTTGCGCGTCGCAACCCGCCTCAACGCAATTAACCGATGTCAGTTTGCCCGTGGGTTACATTCCTAATATTCAATTCGCGCCTTTTTATGTTGCCATGGAAAAAGGGTATTATCGTGACGCCGGCATTAACCTGAACATGGATTACAGTTATGAAACCGATGCGGTGGCCCTGGTGGGCGCCAATAAACTGCCTTTTGCCATTGTTTCGGGCGAACAGGTGCTGTTGGGGCGCGCCCAGGGACTGCCGATCGTTTATATCATGGCCATGTACAAGGATTTCCCGGTGGGCATCACGACGTTAAAAGATAAGGGTATTCAACAACCATCCGACCTGGCCGGGAAAAAGATCGGCGTGCCCATGCTCTCCGGCGCCAGTTACATTGGCCTGCGCGCCCTGTTGGATGCGGCTCATATCAAAGAAAGCGATGTTACCCTGGATGTGATCGGTTTTAACCAGGTGGAAGCTTTGAGCACCGGGCGTGAAGATGCAGCCGTGATTTATATTGCCAACGAACCGGTTCAACTTCAGGCGCAGGGTTATGATGTGAATGTAATGCAGGTTTCCGATTACCTGGAACTGGTTTCCAACGGTATGATCACCAACGAAGAAACGCTGAAAAATAATCCCGATCTGGTCAAACGTATGGTGCAGGCCACGCTTAAGGGCATGGTGGAAAGCGCCGCCGATCAAAATGCCGCTTTTGAAATCAGTAAAAAATATGTTGAAAACCTGGATAAAGCCGACGCTGCCACCCAGAAAAACGTTTTGGCAACCTCTGTGAGTCTCTGGCAGGTGGAAAAACCGGGTTATACCGACCCGCAGGCCTGGGAGAACATGCAATCCATCCTCTTAAATATGGGACTGTTAAAATCTTCCGTCGATCTTAACGGCGCTTATACCAATCAATTTGAAATAAATTACATTAAGACCTGCGTGGGAAACGGCTATGACATCGACGATATTACAGGTAAAAAATCTCAGCGTAACTTTTAAGGGCGATAACGGCGACCTGGAAGCCGTTAATAACCTGTCCTTTAATATGGATGAACAGGAATTTGTATGCGTGCTGGGGCCTTCGGGCAGCGGCAAAAGCACTCTGCTGCGTGTTTTGGCCGGGTTGGTGCAGCCCGGCGAGGGTGAGGTGAATATCTCGCCCGGTTCAGATCGCAAACCCGTGGTTGGCCTGGTGTTTCAACAGGCCAACCTGATGCCCTGGCGAACCGTGATCGAAAATGTTACCCTGCCGCTTGAATTGTTGGGTGTCGAGGAAGAAAAACGGAATGCCCGCGCCCGTGAATGGATTGATTTGATCGGTTTGCAGGGTTTTGAAAAAAGCCTGCCGCATGATCTTTCGGGCGGCATGGCCCAGCGCGTGGCCCTGGCGCGCGCCTTCGTGCAGGACCCCGATTTATTATTGCTGGATGAGCCTTTTGGCGCGCTGGACGCCCTGACTCGCGAGCGTATGGGGGATGAATTGCTGCGCCTCTGGCAGGTGCGCCGCAAGACCATTTTAATGGTGACACATTCCATCTCGGAAGCCCTGTTGTTATCAGACCGGGTGCTGGTTTTTACGCCCCGTCCCGGCCGCCTGGCGCTGGAACTGCCCGTGCCCTTTGAGCGCCCGCGCAGTTCGGGCGTGCGTTTTACCCCCGAATTTGGCAGCCTGTCACAACGGCTGCGCGAATCGATTGGTCTGGCGGGCTGAACGTATGGGCGATTTTCGCATCATTTTGTTTAATAAACCTTACGGCACCCTATCCTGTTTCAGCGACCCCGAGGGGCGTGAAACTTTAAAAGAATACATTGATCTACCCGATATTTATTCGGCCGGGCGCCTGGATTATGACAGTGAAGGTTTGCTGCTTTTAACCGACGACGGCCTTTTGATTCACCAGTTGACCGACCCCCAACACCACATCCCTAAAACTTACCTGGTGCAGGTGGAAGGCCCCGTAACCGAAGCGGCGCTTGAGCGCCTGCGCGGCGGGCTTGAGATTCAGGGTTACCGCACACAGCCCTGCCGGGCTGAAAAAGCCCCCGAACCGGGTTTCTGGCCGCGGCGCAAACCGATTACACCGCATGCCCCACCCGAATGGATCAGCCTGACGATTGCGGAAGGCAAAAAACGCCAGATCCGCCATATGACGGCGGCCGTCGGTTTGCCCACCCTGCGCCTGGTGCGCGTGGCCATTGGCCCGCTGCAACTGACTGATTTGCAGCCTGGTCAATGGCGTGATTTAAGCCATGAGGAAGAGCTTAACCTGCGCCGCTTGATTCAACAGATCAGGTCGTTACACGCCGGGAAAAAACGGTCTCCGGCCGCAAATAGAACCCGCAATAACAAACGTGTTTGAGGTTTAATCCTCTTTTTGTTTCGCCCGTGTCTGTCCCCGGCTTTGCTTGACAAAATAAACCTGAAACTGTATGATCGGCTCGTTACGCTCTTATTCTATTTAAGTTAAAGCGACGCGCATGCTCTTAAAAAACCTCAAACAATACGATATTTACCTGCTGGCGCTGTTGATGTATGTACCCTTCATCTTTTTAGGGTACGGCAGTGACATGGATACGTACCGCGTACTCTGGACGGGCCAGCGTATGGCGACCTTGCTGGATTACGTGCCTTCGCGTCCGCCCGGTTTTCTTGTTTTTGAGACTATAACCTACTTCTTAAATAGCATCGGCGGCAGCATTTTAACCAACCTGGGGGCGGTTGTTATGTCGCTGGTCATGATTTACTGCCTCAAGTTTATTCTGGAAACCTATCAAATTCCCAACCGCTTTATTTTGCTGTTGATCCTGATGGTGCAGCCCTATTACTGGATGAATTCAACCTGCACAATGGACTTTCTTTTTGCGCTGGGTTTCAGTTTTCTCGGTTTTGTGCTTCTTTTGCAGGGTAAAAACACATTTGCCGGCATTGCCATGGGCCTGGCCATCGGTTCACGCATTTCGGCCGGGCTGGCTTGCGCCGGTTTTCTGCTGTTTTTGTTTATCACCCAACCGCAGCAGCGCCGGAAGCTGATTTTATCCGGCTTTATTATGGGTCTGATCGGCATTCTGGTCTTTTTGCCGTCGGCCGATTTTGCCGGTTGGTCACTGCGTTTTATGCGCCCGGCAGTGGGGGGCGCTGAATATTGGTCATTGTTTTTACGCGCCGGTCGTTTCGTTTACAAAAGCCTCACGTTCTGGAGCATTCCGGTGATCGTTTTGTTGGCGGCGGCTTTATTCCTGGCGTTTCGCCGCTTTAAAGATATTCGCCAATCGCCGCAGGCAAAGATATTCATTTTCAGCGCCGTCATGCTGCTGGCTTACGAAGCCTTTTATTTTTATATTCCCACCGAACCGGGTTATCTGCTGCCGACTGTGCCGTTTATGATCATTTTGCTGGGCATCATTTTGAGCGACAAACGCTGGATGCTGGTAACCATCGTTTTGCTCTTGCTGGCCTCCAATTTTGTAGCGATCAACGTTGCCCGGCCCAATGTAATCAATAAAGCCACCGAGGCGGAATATGGCCTGTGGATTGAACCGGGGCATATGATAAGTGATGTGCAGGCGCGCGCCAACCTGGCAGCCACTGGTTTTCGCTACGAGAGTGGCCAATAACGGTATTATTTACCCGATTTTAATCCCAAACGGCTTTATAAAAATCAAAAAAAATTCCATCAAGGTTATAATAAATTTATAGGAATTAATTATTTGACATAATTTTTATGTTTCAAATATTAGTTTTATTCCAAAGATGTAATTTCCTGGCCGGAGTATATTGGTTTTATTATTCGAGTCAGGCTCGATATAATCCTTGAAAGTGAATGACATATCCCTTCTTCGTTTGGGAGGTTGTGAGTCATGAATCAAAGCAAAAAAAGGGTGGTAAACAGCGCTTTGTTTGAATCTTTGGAAGATCGTCTCAATAAAGTTGAACGAAAAAATCGAATATTATTGCAAAATGAAGAACGTTTGCGCCAGATCATTGATAACCTGACCGATATCATCGTCACACTGGATATGCAGGCGCATTTTACTTATATCTCACCTTCCTGTGTGCGCTTGCTGGGTTACCAACCGCAGGAATTACTGGGTACATGGGCGCCCGAACGGATTCATCCCGATCAACGTGAGCAAACCATTCAGTCGATAATTTACATGGTTACATTAGGGCTTGAGCTGAACGTTCAATTCCCCTATTTACACAATGACGGCAGTTATTGCTGGCTTGAAGCGGTGGGGCGTTGCCTGTTGGATGACCAGGGAAAGGAAACGGGCATTATTATGGGCATCCGTGATATTTCACTGCGGCGTTTATCCGAAGATGCCCTGCGCACCAGCGAAGAGCGTTATCGGCGCCTGGTTGAAAATATTACTGATATGGTGTGCGAAGTGGATGAAGAGGCCCGTTTCACTTATATCAACAGTCAGTTTAAAAATATCCTGGGGTATGAAAATGAAGACCTGATTGGCAGAAGCGTTTATGAAATTGGAGAACGATCGGATGATGCTGATGCCGAAAAAAAAGATCAAGAAAATGTCTTAATTACAGCCTCACAACAAACCTGGCGAGTAAAACATAAAAATGGTGAATGGCGCTGGGTTGAAAGTCGTTCGTCCTCTTATTTTAAGACATCCGGTGAACGTAATATTGTGGTGGTTTCGCGCGATATCACTGAAAAGAAACGTTTTTTGGAAGAAATCAACGAGTCAAAAATTCTTTTTGAAGGCCTGTTTAATAATGCGCAGGATGCCATTCTCTGGGTAAATACGGCCGATGACAAAATTATCAATTGTAATGTCGCCACAACTGCCTTGCTGGCCTATAAACCTGAAGAATTGATCGGTAAACATTACAGCGAACTGTTTCCGGCGGACCAACTGGAAAATTATCAGGAAGCCGGCGGGAATGTTGAGGTTTTAAATCGATATGGGAAACGTGTGCCGGTTAAACTTTTAAAATCGGTCTTTTATCGGGACCAACAAACCGTCATCCAGGTGATCTTTCACGATGTTTCCCTTCAAAAACAAAATGAAGCGCGCTTTTTACGTTTTGAACGGATAATGGCATCCATTCAAGATGCCATTATGATGCTTGACTCTAAATATACTTTTTTGGAAGCCAATCAGGCCGCTATGGAGTGGTTGGAAAAATTGCCTGCTGAAGTGATTAATCGTTCGGCCCCCGATGTTATGGGCAAGGATGCTTTTGGCGAAATCAAAGCCTATCTGGATGGTTGTTTGCAGGGACAGCGCATTCAAACCGGCAAATGGCTCACCCACCGCGATGGGCGTCGTTATTATTATATGGTAACGTATACACCTTATCCCGATATTAATCAAAATATTGCCGGCGTTACCATTTTGGTGCGTGATATTACCTCGTTGCGCTTGACGCGTGAAGAATTGGGGCGCAGCCGGAAACGGTATCAGGATTTGTTTGAAAATGCACCTTTGCCTGTAATTGAGGTTGATTTTTCCGGGATAAAGATTGAACTGGAACATTTATGGCAACAGGGTGTGACGGACTTTAAAACTTATTTTAAGGAACACATTAATGATTTAAGAGACTGGACCGAAAAAATTGTTATCAAGGATATCAACCAGACCATGGTGCGTTTCTTTAATAAGGAATCAAAGGCGGATATTCATTATTATTTTTCACAGGCCAAACAGTTTTATCGATATTTTGATGTGTTTCCCGAAGTACTGGCATTTCTGGCAGAAGGTTTTATGTTTTGTGAGGTGGAGCAACATATCGTACTGCCGGATGGTGATGACCGTTGGATTAAGCTAAACCTGGTGGTGGACCCGGAATCAAAAGACACCTTTGAACGGGTTCTGATTTCGTTTTCCGACCTCACCGGTCGTAAACATGCTGAAGAGGTATTACGCCAGTCCGAAGAGCGTTTCCGCACCCTGTTTGAAACTATGAGCCAGGGCGTTTTATACTATGATAATGAAGGCCATATTTTGCAGGCCAATCCGGCCGCTCGAAACATTTTGGGCATCAGTTTAAAAGATATCATCGGGAAAACCGGCACCGACCCGCAGTGGCGATCCATTTACCCCAGTGGAGCCCCCGTCCCGCCGGATGAAATTCCTTCGGCGAAAGCCTTACGGACAGGTAAGGCTGTTTATCACCAGATTATGGCAATATATAACCCAACTTTGCAAAATTATCGCTGGTTGAGTGTTAATGCCATTCCACGTTTTTATGATTCACCCAATAGGCCCTCCAACGTTTATTTGATTATGGATGACGTTACCGAGCAGAAACGCGAAGAGCAGGAAAAAGAAGCCCTGTTAATTCAAACCCGCCGGCAGACCGAACGCATGGATGCAGTCATTCGCATTTCATCTTCTCTGCGCCAGGCGCAGAAGGATGAGGATGTGCTGCGTATTCTTACGCAGCAATCGCAGCAGGGATTAAAAGCCAATGGCACTTTGCTGGTTTTGATGGAGGCCAATGTTTTACATTTTGTGGCCGGTTCAGGTGATTGGGAAAAATTTATCAAAATAAATGAGTGTAGAAATTTTACTCCCGATTTTGAACAATTATGGCGCCAGGGGCATCCGTTTGTATTTTATAACCGCATGGAGATGGATCGATTTAAATTTCCTTCCTGTTTTGATTTGGTATTAAACGAGATGGAGGCCTGCATTTTTATCCCACTTGAAGTGCTTGACACCCCCTTCGGGATTCTGGTGAACGGTTATCGACATTCGCTGGATTATTCCGATGATCGTAATTTGCTGGCAACCACAATTGGTGAAATTGCCGGTAACACCTTACACCGTATGCGCGTGATGAGTTCGCTTGAACAACTGGCTGCCAGCCGTACGCGCGATCTTTCGACTCTCTATACCATCATTTCGGCGGCCAGCGGTTCATTTGACATGGAACAGGTATTGGCGCATGGTCTGGAAGAACTGTTATCAACCGTCGCTTCGCAGATCGGGTACATCCTGATGTTGGATGAAGCGCAGCAGTTTTTTAAGATCATCAGTCAAAATGGCCTGGATGATGCCACCATCTCCCTTTTGCAGACCCGCCCGGTTAAAGAATGCCGGGAAGGCTGGGTGGTGGAACATGCTGAGCCCCTGGTTATTCCCGATGTTAGCCTGGATAAACATTTTATATTACCGGGCCCTCCCACCTCGGCCATTTACACTTATCTGGCGCTGCCCATGCGGGCACGCGGTAACGTGGTGGGGGTCGTCTCCCTGATGCGCAAAGATGTGCCTTTTAACGTTGAAGAGATCACCCTGTTGAGCTCCATTGCCGATCATATCGGCCTGCTGGTGGATAACCTGGTCTTATACCGCCGTGCCGAACAGGCAGCCGTGCTTGAAGAACGTTCTCGCCTGGCGCGCGACCTGCATGATTCGGCCACACAATCGCT
>JAJTBH010000139.1 GCA_021287005.1 Anaerolineae bacterium | reverse complement strand
GAACAGCGCATCAACTGGCTCAGAAAAATGATGGAATGGCGTCAGGATGTATCTGATCCACAGGAATTTGTGGATAGCATGAAAACAGACGTGTTCCAGGATCGGGTGTATGTTTTTACTCCGCGTGGCGACATCATTGATCTCCCCTCCGGTTCGACCCCGATCGATTTTGCCTATCATGTACATACCGAAATCGGGAACCGCTGTCGTGGCGCAAAAATTAATGGAAAATTGGTTAACCTTGATTATGCGCTTAAAACAGGCGACCAGGTTGAAATTCTGGCAGCCAAACAAGGCGGGCCCAGTCGAGACTGGTTAAATCCCAACCTGGGTTTAGTCACAACTCAACGCGCCCGATTAAAAATCCGGCAGTGGTTTAAACGTCAGGATCATGACCAGAACCTCACCCAGGGTAAAATCATGCTTGATCGAGAGCTCAAACGCCTGGGTCTGTCGCAAATTGATTCCAAAAAGGTTGATAACCTTTCCGAAATTTTCGAATACCCCGATGTCGAAGATTTTTATGTAGCGCTTGGCTGCGGCGACCTATCTCTCTCGCGCATCATTAACAAACTATCCGAATTGGATAAGGAAGAACCGCTCTTCCAATTAAAGGCACCCACAGACAGTAAAAAGACGGGGGATGGTTTTACCGTATTGGGTATTAAAGGTTTATTAACCACCATCGGAAAATGCTGTAATCCGGCCCCCGGAGATGAAATTATCGGTTACATCACACGTGGGCGCGGCGCCACCATTCATCGTCAGGATTGTCCCAATATTTTACGTATTCGTGATAAGGAGCGTTTAATTAAAGTCGCCTGGGGTGAACAACAGCAGACCTATCCGGTTTCCATCGAAATTAAAGCATACGATCGACAGGGATTGATGAGTGATATTTCTACCGTGCTTAAAGATGAAAATGTTAATGTCATTGATATCAGTCTTAAAGTGTCACAAAATTTCGCCACCTTTTTCCTCGTCCTTGAAGTAGGCGATATCAACCAACTCAGTCGCGTGTTAACGCGAATCGAAACCCTGCCAAATGTAATGGAAACTCATCGGATTAAACCTGGATAAAATCATGCCAAAATGCTTTACTCTTTTGGGGGTATGGGGTAAAATCGCCCCCATCTAAAACAAAGCCATTTTTTGGAGTTTTAGAGAATTATTTTTCAGTTATTTAACGATTTTCAGGAGGAAATATGCCCCGAATTCGATGCCATTACCTTGATTGTGCTTTTTTGGATGAAGGTTATTGCAGTGCGGCTGCCGTTGAATTAGATCCAGACGCCGGGTGCCGTACCTACTCTCCTTCAGCCGAAGCCACCACAGATGATAGCTGGGATGAAGAAGAAGAAGAATTGGAAGAATGGGAAGAACTTGAGGACGACGAAGAAGAGGAAGACGATATCTGGTCGGACGAAGAAGAAGAATATTAAACCGTATATAAAATAAAGACCTCTCCTGCTATTTATGGGAGAGGTCTTTTTACCCGCCAATTTGTAATTCAAAACATGGGGGTGTTGAAATCCTTGACAGAGGGCAAATTGGTTTTATAATCGGTATTAAGTTTGCGTTACAGACTTGTTTGCAATCAAATAATCAAAAGAGAGTTTACACCATGATTAAAACCATGCATTTAACCCATCAATATGGGAATTTTAAGGCTGTGAATGATTTAAATTTGGATGTTTTTTCCGGCGAATTGTTCGGGTTTTTAGGCCCCAATGGAGCCGGCAAAAGCACAACCATGAAAATTTTGGCAGGCTTGTTACAACCCACTTCAGGTTCTGCACTGGTGGCGGGTTATGATATTCATAAAGATACGATCAACGCCAAAAAAGCGGTCGGTTTTATGCCTGATGAACTGGCATTGTATGAAAAGTTGACCGGAAATGAGTTCCTGAGATTCATCGGTGGTCTTTATGGATTAAGTGACACGGAAATAAAAAATCGTTGTAAACCCCTTCTGGATATGCTCGGCCTTGAAGAAAAAAAAGATCAATTAATTCAGGGTTACTCGCATGGCATGCGGCAAAAAATTGGCCTCGCCTGTGCATTATTGCACGACCCTAAAGTTTTATTGTTGGACGAGCCGCTTTCCGGCCTTGATCCACGTGCCGCCCGCCTGGTTAAAGATGTATTACGCGCTTTTTGTCAGCAAGGAGGCACGGTCATGCTTTCGACCCATACGTTGGAAATCGCCGAGCGTATGTGCGATCGCATTGGAATAATTAATCATGGCGAATTGATTGCGGTTGGTCGTATGGATGAACTGCGTGCAGGGAATCACGGTGATTCAGGTTCCTCCCTTGAAGATATTTTCCTTCAATTGACCGGCGGTGAAGAAGCGGTAGAAATTGCCAATTCACTGGCTTCCTTATAAACAGAAAGAAGGTTCTTCATGTTGTGGAAAATTTTACGCGCCAGGTTATGGTTATTACGTCGCTCTTTATGGGGCAAAGATATACGCCAGCGTATTACAAATATTGTTATATTTCTGGTCATTTTGGGCGGCGCCGGGTCGGTTTTTGTTTTATTGGTTAATGCCTTAAATGGCCTGACCAGCCCCAAAATGATCTTTGCCATGCTGCCTTCAGCGATATACACCCTGGTGTTTTTTATGATCATTAAACTGGCTGACACGCTTTACCAGCGTTATTTATCTCCGGATCTTTTCTGGCTTAATCAAGCCCCACTTTCCAGACGAGATATTTACCTGGCAAAAGTAGTGGAATGTTCTCTGGCGCTGTGGCTGCCGGCCCTGTTTTTTTATGCGTTAATTGTGGCTTTGGGATTAACCCTCTCATTATCGCCCTTGTTTTTTATATCAAGTATTTTATTAATTTTATCCCTGGTTTTTTGGGTCACCATTGCCGGCATGATCATTATCATGTTTCTTGCTCAAATAATTCCGGCGCGCCGCATTCGCGAAATGTTGCCTCTTGCTATTGCCGCATTCAGTATCGGGGCCATATTATTACAAAGAACCCACTTAACAACTAATAAATTATCCACCTTTGACTTTTCTTCCATGCCATTTCAGGATTCTTTTGTTGAGTTTTATGGGGTAACTTTATTGGCAGTGGTTGTAACGTTATGTTTCTGTTGGCTGGGTTACCTTTTGTACAAAGTTAGCAACGATAAAGCCATCAATGCCATACAAATGGTATCAATGCCCATTAACACGCCCAAAACCGGCAGCCAACCGGGTCTTTCAGAAATCCTGGTTTATTTATCAATGTTTTTTCCGTCTGACCAGATAAATATCATTCGCAAGGATTGGACCATTTTACGCCGCGACCTGCAGCGCGCCACCAACCTGGTCTTAACGCCATTAATGATGGGTGTAATAATGATCCCCATGATGGGCTCGGATGATATGTATGTTGCCGGTTATTGGATAATGTTGTTATATGCCGCTTTATTTGGCATGAATAGCAGCCAAAGTCTGGCTATACCCACTTTTTCTCTTGAAGCACGCTCTTTCAGTTTCATTTTTAGGTCACCGGTAAAAATGAAATCCGTTATGTGGGCAAAATTCTGGTCCGCCTGGATACCGACAGCTCTGGTTTGGGTTATCGTGCTCAGCATCGGTTCGGTTTTGGTGCACTTAAATTTATGGCAATGGCTGGTTTTGGTTGTAATGAATATCGTATGTGTCGCCGGGTCTTGTTTTGTCGGCGTTGCTGCCAGCGCCCGATCGGCTGATTTTTCCGCTGTCAGTCCGCGGCCAAAACTAAATGGACCTACCGTCTGGCTGGCATTGTTATACAGTTTTATCTGGAATTTATCGATCCTATTATTTACCTGTTGTCTGATTTTTGTCTTGAGCCCGAACGCAATTGCCGTAAAAACTTTCCTTGAAAGTATTCCCTTCACGATCCCATCTTTCATTTTTTGGATCGGCGCTATCGGCGGTTTAATCGTTTGCGGATTAATCAGCATTCCCATGATTTTATTATGGCTCTCCGGTTTACACCGTCTCGAAAAATGGCAGCAGGTTTAGGGAAGATTAAAAAGGTTTGTTTGCTATTGACAGAAACAAACTCACATGATAAAAATATGTCCATGTTATTTATTGGATTACGACGAGGCCGATTTACATCCAAACTTCCCGTGGAAGGCTTGGCCGTTTTGTAATTCGTCGAATTGGCCTGAAATTATGTCCGTACTTTAAACCTTCCAAACCCTGGAAGGTTTTTTTTATTATTTTTCACAATTCTTCAGGAGGAAACATGGTTAAAAAAGATCAAATTAAAAAAGTAGTTCTGGCTTACTCCGGCGGTCTGGATACATCCATCATCGTCCCTTGGTTGAAAGAAAATTACAATTGCGAAGTAATTTGTTTTGCAGCCAATGTAGGCCAAAACGAAAAATTGGCCGGTCTCGAAGAAAAAGCCCTGGCCAGTGGCGCCAGCAAATTAATCATTCGCGATTTACAGGAAGAGTTTGCCCGCGATTATTTATTCCGTCTTTTACGCTCCGGCGCAATTTACGAAAACAAATATCTGTTGGGCACTTCCATTGCCCGTCCTTTAATCGCCAAACACCAGGTGGAAGTTGCCCACCTCGAAGGCGCCGATGCCGTAGCGCATGGCTGCACGGGTAAAGGCAATGACCAGGTTCGTTTTGAATTAACCTTCATGGCGCTCGATCCTCGTTTACAGGTCATCGCCCCCTGGAGAGAGTGGAACATTCGCTCACGCGAAGACGCCCTCGAATATGCCGCTCAACATAATGTGCCCGTAACCGCTTCCAGAAAATCCATTTACAGTCGCGATCGTAATTCCTGGCATATTTCTCATGAAGGCGGCAATCTCGAGGACACCTGGAGCGAACCGCATGAAGATATGTTTGTTTTAACCACTTCTCCTGAAAAAGCTCCCGACGAACCCGAATATATTGAGATATCCTTCGAATCCGGTTCACCCACCAAAATCAATGGCGTTAAATATTCCCCCCTGCAAATTGTGGAAATGTTAAATAAGTTGGGCGGTAAACACGGCATTGGCCGCATCGACCTGGTTGAAAATCGTCTGGTTGGCATGAAATCGCGCGGCGTTTATGAGACTCCGGGCGGCACCATTCTGGTCGCCGCACATAAGGAACTCGAATCAATTTGTCTGGATAAATCCACCTTACATTACAAAAGCGAAATCGCCCTTAAATACGCTGAACTGGTTTATGACGGCGTCTGGTTCACCCCCCTGCGCGAAGCCATTGATGCCTTCATTGACTCGACCCAGGGGCCTGTCACCGGTGACGTACGTCTTAAACTCTATAAAGGCAACGTTATCCCGGTTGGCCGCAGAAGCCCATTCTCACTTTATCGTGAAGATTATGCATCTTTTGGCCAGGATAATGTTTATGATCAGTCAGAAGCCGAAGGTTTCATCCACCTCTTTGGTTTGCCGCTTAAAGTGCGTTCTTTAACCGGCATGCCTGTCGCAGGCCTGGATATGCCCCAGCCCGACTACTCCAAATTTAAGAGAGATTAATCTTTTTTTACCATATTTCCGGGCCGGTATATAAAACCGGCCCGGATTCTAACGGAGGTATTAATGACTTTATGGGGCGGCGTTTTTTCACAGGGATTGGATCATTCAGCCTGGAACCTGAATGCTTCCATTGACATAGATAAACGGATGGCATTGGAAGATGTAACGGGCAGTCAGGCTTGGGCCAACGGATTACAAGGGGCCGGCATCATCAGCCCGGATGAGAATCAGGCTATTCAAACCGGATTGGCGCAAATTTTTGAAGAATTTAAATCTGGAAATTTTTTATATAAAGAAAACGACGAAGATATTCATACTGCCGTGGAAAGACGGTTGGGTGAAATTATTGGAAAAACCGCGGGAAAATTACACACCGGTCGCAGTCGTAATGACCAGGTAGCCACTGATTTTCGGCTCTGGTTAATGAACCAACTCCCCCTCATTGAACATTCAATTCTAATACTGCAGCAAGTTTTGGTTAAAAGAGCGGAAACTGATTTTGGTTATATTCTTCCCGGTTATACGCATATGCAGCGCGCCCAACCCATCTTATTAAGTCATTGGTGGTTGTCTTTTTTCTGGGCGCTCAATCGCGACCGGCAAAAATTGGCCTATATAAAAAAGGTTTCATCCAGTCTGCCTTTAGGCAGCGGCGCATTGGCCGGTACGGCCTTTAATATCGATCGCGAAAAGTTGGCCGTTGATTTAGGTTTTGATGCTCCCTCGCCCAACAGTCTTGATTCCATTTCGGATCGTGATTTTGCAATTGAATTTTTATCTTTCTCTTCATTATTAGGCATTCATTTAAGTCGTCTGGCGGAATCTCTGGTTCTTTATACCAGTGCCGAGTTTGCCTATTTTAAACTGGCCGATGCTTATTCCACCGGGTCAAGTTTAATGCCTCAAAAGAAGAATCCCGACATTTTTGAACTTACCAGGGGCAAATCCGGTGTTTATATCGGAAATTTAATGGGCTTATTAACCACACTGAAAGGTTTGCCGTCTATTTACGATAAAGACCTTCAAGAAGACAAACATTATGTTTTTTCGAGTTTTGACACCCTGGTATTAACCCTGCCTGCATTGGCCGGCGCCGTTGAAACATTAACGCCCAATGCGCAAATTATGCTTGAAAATATAGATAGTTCCATGCTGGCTACCGATATCGCGGATTTTCTGGTAAAAAACGGGCTCCCATTCCGTGAGGCGCATCACGTGGTCGGTCAAATTGTTCAATACAGCATGAAAGAACAAAAAGGCATTGATTTATTAACAAAGGAAGAGTTGTTAAAATTCCATGCCGCTTTTTCAGTTATCACGCCCGATGTGCTTTCTGCAACTAAAAGCATTTCAAATCGCGCCTGCACCGGTGGAACTGCCGAAAAAGCAGTTAAACAACAATTAAAACTGGCAAAAGATCAACTTGAACTTCTGTTTGTTTAACTTTTACGCAAAAGACTCATTTAAAAGTGTCCCGTTCATCGGGGCACTTTTTTTATAAATTTACATCTATTAAAACCATTTTTTCTGAATTTTTTATTTAGAATATCCCTCTTTATGTTATGATGAAAATAATATGAAACTGTTAACGCTTAAGAAATATTAAATTGCATCCATAGGTTAATTTGTGAGGGTCTGATGGTAAAACAAATCATAATGTACGTTGCGTTAATTGCTCTGTTGTTGTTTGTGTTGATAATGGTCGGTGCCGGTCTATTTTTTACCCTTACTGGTTCAGGGGCATCCCGTTCTCAATTAAGTTTCGTAACGACAACGCCCAATCCCAATGAAACGGCCGCACTTCCAACCGCTGAGTCACAACATGCTGAAAGCACCCCGGTATTGGAAAGCTCCCCGCATGTTGTCGATATTCCCCATGAAACCAGCACCCCTGAAGTTATTCACGAACCTCAAACAGAAATAACTCACGAACCGTTATTTACCATCGAAGGAATGCCCACCCATGAAGCTCCTCTGGAAAGCACACCCGCCGAAACCACACCGGTAGAGACCGTGGAGTTGAATGGTACACCGGTTGAAAGCAGCGACCATAAAAGCACACCGGCTGAATCTTCGTCGGCCGCCGTGGCACAATGTGGATTAACCAAACCAGCCAACCTATTGTTAATTAATACCGGCAGTGCCGGAGAAAGTTCCTCCAGTTTATCCATCCGCCTGATGCATATCGACCCCACCAAAAAATCAATCACGGTGATATCTCCATCCTGCAATTTATGGGTCAATACACCCTCCCTGGTAAAAGATTACACCATCAGCGCCATGCCGCTTTGTTCTGTAATGTTAGTGATTTCTCGTTCAAACAATGTTGAAAACGGGCCGGCTGCCCTGGCAACGGCTTTAAAAAGCGTGATCAATGATAATCTCGGCATTAAAGTTGACTATACGACAGTTAGCTCTACAGCTTCAATTAAAACGATGGTTGCCCAAGCCGGCTCCATTGAGGTAAATGCCGCAGAGCCCGCCAGTATTGCCGGAATTGACCTGCAAAGTGGTCCAAACCAGTTAGATGCAAGTTCGGCTGCGTTATTATATGGATCCAGCCCCTCGGATGTTAATAGTTGGGTGACGATTAACAGGCAGAATGAAATTATTGCCGGTTTATTTGCTTTAATGGGCAGCCCCGATATCAATTTGGTGGATATGCTCCAGGTTTCTGATATTCAAACGGATATGAGTGAACAAACCAGCACGGGGTTAGCCTGTACATTAAAACAAATTCCGGCAGATAAGCTGGTTTTTTCGGATATTGTTGAGCAGAATACCCAAACCAATGCGGATGGATTGCTTCAAATCATTGATAAAGTCTCATTACAGCAAGCGATTAATACGTTATTTAAATAAATATTTTTTAGATTGGAAAAATTCACATAACTTATTAGCAAATATTTTATATAAATTATATAAAATGGAAGTATGATCTACCTGTACGGGTGAATTTTGGTATAATACACAGGCGGTCTGCGGGGAAGTGCTGGAATTGGCAGACAGGCATGACTTAGGATCATGTGTCGAAAGGCGTAAGGGTTCAAGTCCCTTCTTCCCCACTCGCTAAAATTCATATGTATATAAGGATTAATTACCTTGAAAATCGAAACTCAACCTATTGAAAATCATCAGATTAAAGTTGTCGCGGAATTGGAAGGCGAAAGCCTTGAACCCTATAAACAGCGAGCCGCCCGTCAAATCGCCCGTGATGCCAAAATTCCCGGTTTCCGCCCCGGCAAAGCACCTTTTGCTGTAATTAAACGCCTCTACGGTGAAGAATTAATTGAAAAACAAGCCGTCGAAATCATGATTGATGACATCTATCCCAAAGTCCTTGAAGAAGCCAATATCAAACCCGGTGGAGCAGGAAGTTTGGAAGATATCATCAGTTCCAATCCCCCCAAGTTTTCATTCTTGATTCCTTTAATGCCCGAAACGAAACTGCCCG
>JAJTBH010000138.1 GCA_021287005.1 Anaerolineae bacterium | reverse complement strand
ATGGGCCGATCTGCTGGTTTTGGCCATCGGCGCCATTGTTTCGGCAGTTTCACTGGTTCAGGAAAACACGCGCATTCCCCGTGTGGGCAGCATTGCACTGGCTTATGAAATCTTGCTGCCCATCGGCGCCGCCGGGTTTGGCCTGACTGCTCACCTGACGGGGCTTTTCCCCAATGCATTGTTTGTTTTTGCGGCGCATCTTTTTGCCGCCGTGTTATTGGCTCTGATCACTCTGGCCTTTTTAAGGCTGCGCCCGCGCGAAAGCTGGGGGTTTACTCTGGGCGCCAGCGGAGTGATGACTCTTTTAATGGCCCTGGCTTTTTTGGGCAACCTGAGCCCGCTGCCGGGCATGAAAGCCGTGGGGAGCATTCCAACCCTCACGCTCGTCCGTCCGCAAATTTCGCAGACATCCACCCAAACCACACCCGCGCCCAGTTTGTTGTCGCCCAGCGCCAGCCCTTCACCCGAGGCTGTTTTTGTCACGCCCGGTGGACCGACATTTACCCCCACCAACACATTAATCCCTACCCGTACGCCTACCATTACCCCTTCGCCCGCGCCCACCCCGGTTTACGCCAAAATAGCCGCTAAAGAAGATGCCGGAGCGCTGGTGAGAAAAGAGCCGGATTTCTCTTCACCCGTTGTTAAATCGCTGTTAAATGGGTCACTGGTCGAAATCCTGCCCGATTCCATCGATAAAAATGGCATTATCTGGTATAAAGTTCGTCTGCCTGACGGCGGCGGCGATGGGTGGATTGTACGTTACGTACTGGTTACTGCTACTGCGGTGAGGTAATCTCACAGAATTCACAATACTCGTTAAATCTTATTCCTACAGGAGAAATTGAATGACCATCCACTTTGGAACCGACGGCTGGAGAGCCGTTATCAGTGATACCTTTACTTTCCATAATCTTCGCATGGTGTCTCAAGCCATTGCCGATGCATTTTCCGCTACCGGCCATAAGGCCGCCAAAGAAGAAATTCCAACAACAGCCCGTCGTATGGTGGTTGGTTTTGATACCCGCTTTTTATCCGACCGTTATGCCATCGACGCCGCGCGCGTTTTGGCCGCCAACGGTTACAGCGTTTACCTGGCGCAAGCCGACGCCCCCACCCCGGCCATTTCTTACGCCGTCAAACATCTTAATGCTCTGGGCGGCATCATGATCACCGCATCACACAATGCTCCGCGTTATAACGGCGTCAAACTTAAGTCGGCCAACGGCTCCTCGGCCTCCTCCGACCAGTGCCGCCGGGTGGAAGTGTACCTGAACGATAACGAAGAGCAAGGCCGCGGCCCCAACCTGATGGATTTTGAACAGGCCCAGTCCGAAGGATTGATTAAACGGTTTAACCCCATTCCCGCTTATTACGAACACCTGCGTTCATTAATCGATGTGGATGTGATCGCCAACGCCCGCCCGCGGGTTGTGATCGACTCAATGTATGGGTCCGGGCGCGGCGTGATGCGCGGCTTTTTACAGGGCACCGGCTGCGAAGTATATGAAATTCGTGATGAGGCCAACCCTGGTTTTGGCGGTGTGCACCCCGAACCGATTGGCAAATACCTGGGTGCTCTGGCGGGCGCGATTGGCGCAGGCAAAGGCAACTTTGGCCTGGCCACCGATGGCGACGCCGACCGCATCGGCGCCATGGACGAACGCTGCAATTTTGTCGATCCGCACAAAATCATGGCCCTGGCCCTGCGTTACCTGGTGACCAAACGCGGTTGGAAAGGCGCCGTGGTGCGCACCGTTTCGACCACACGCATGATCGACCGCTTATGTGAAAAATACGGCCTGCCTTTGTATGAAACCCCGGTCGGTTTTAACCACATTGCCGATTATATGATCAAAGACGACGTTTTAATAGGCGGCGAAGAATCGGGTGGTATTTCTTTTAAAGGGCATATTCCCGAAGGTGACGGTCCCATCATGGGTCTGCTGCTGCTTGAAATCGTAGCCGCTTCCGGCGGATCTCTTTATGACCTGGTTGAAGATTTACTGGCCGAAGTTGGCCCGGCTTTTTACGAACGCCGTGACATGCGCCTCAGCCAGCCGGTTGCCAAAGAAAAGATGGTGGAGAAATTACTCAACGAAGCCCCCAAAACCATTGGCGGCGAAAGTATTAAACAAGCCCTCTCATTGGACGGTGTTAAATACATCATGTCCGACGACTCCTGGCTGCTCATTCGCCCCTCCGGCACCGAACCGGTGCTGCGTGTTTACGCCGAAGGTCGTTCGCAGGCTATGGTTAAGGCCCTGCTGGGTTATGGCGAGCAGGTTGCCGCCAGCGTCTCATAAAATGTTTTTTGGTTAATCTTCAGGCGGTGTGATCAATTGATCACACCGCCTGATTTTTTTTATTCTTCCAACCCGTTGTTTTTCACAACCTTACGATACCAGTTATAACTCTTTTTGGGTGTGCGTTTCTGGGTGGCGTAATCGACATACACCAGGCCAAAACGCTGCGAATACCCCGAACTCCATTCAAAGTTATCCATCAGGCTCCATTGATAATAAGCTTTCAGGTTAACACCGGCTTGAATGGCCTGATAAGCCGCATTCAGATAATGCTGCAAATAAGAAATACGGCGGTTGTCGTTTACCTTTCCGGCCGCCGTTAACTGATCGGGCATAGCGCAGCCGTTTTCGGCAATCATCAGAGGTGGGTAATTATATTTTTTCGAAATGTCGATTAACAACTTCCTTAAACCATCCGGGTAAATTCCCCAGCCCATTGAAGTGTGCCCCATACCGGGTTCAATCAAATCCAGTGAGCCGAATTTCAGAAAATTGCTGTGATGTTGATATACGATCCGCGCCGAAGAATAATGATTGATGCCCAGGTAATCGATTGGTTGTTGTATGATTTCCATATCACCCGGCTCCACTCTGGGGGCCATTGGGCCCAGCCACTCAATCAGTTCAGCCGGATAACACCCTTTATAAAGCGGATCGATAAACAGGCTTTCCTGGTTCATGATGGCACGCCGGTAGGCAGCCAGGTCTTGTTCATGATCCGTAGCAGGCTCAAACCAGCTTAAATTAACCACAATGCCGATCTGGCCCCGATAAGCACCCTGCCTGAAAACCTGCACGGCCTTGCCGTGGGACAACATCAGGTGATGCACCGCCTGATAGGCGCGTGAATAATCGGAAATGCCGGGCGCAAACATACCCTGACCATAATTTAAAAAGGCTATTACCCAGGGTTCGTTATGCGTCGCCCAGATATCCACCCGGTCGCCCAGGCGCTTAAACATGATGTCGGCATATTCAACAAAACGATCCACCGTGTCGCGGTTGGACCAGCCGCCTTTTTCCTCCAGCGCCTGCGGCAGGTCCCAATGGTTTAAGGTCAGGTTGGGTTGCAAACCCGCCTTTAACACCTCATCCACCAGGCGGTCATAAAAATCGAGTCCCTTATCATTGGCTTTGCCTTTGCCGTCCGGCAAAATCCGCGGCCAGGCTACTGAAAAACGGTAACTGTTTACCCCCAGGTTTTTAATCAACTGCACATCTTCGGGCATACGATGATAATGATCACAGGCCACATCGCCGGTATCGTTATTAATGATGCGATGCGGCTGGTGCGTAAAATGATCCCAGGTGCTTTCACCTTTACCGTCTTCGTTCCAGGCGCCTTCAATCTGGTAAGCCGAGGTTGCCACGCCCCAGATAAAATCTTTGGGAAATTGTTTAATACCCATTTTAAACCCGCTCCTTTATTTGTTTATGTCCCTCTTAATCATTGCCGGTGGTCCTAAACAATCGTATTCTGATCGTTTTTTAATCGTTCTTTGATTATGCATAATCGTTCTTTGATTATTTTATAATCGTATTTTGATTATTTTATAATCGTTCTTTGATTATATATGATTCATGCAGGTATAATTATGCGCCGGAGTTATTACATTTTTCTGCAATTTGTATGAAATTTGGATTTTATCGGCAACATGAGCCACTTAAGTTTTATAACCCGCATCAAACAAAAAATCGAACTGCTCAAGCGCGATACTTATGCGCTCTTTTTAGCTTACCGCTCGCCGCAGGTTGCCTGGTATGCACGCCTGGCGGCGGCGCTGGTGGTGGCTTATGCCCTCAGCCCGATTGATTTAATCCCCGATTTCATCCCGGTTCTGGGTTACCTGGACGACCTGATTATCATACCGGCCGGCATAAGCCTGGCGGTGGCGCTCATTCCGCCGGATGTGATGCAGAGCTGCCGGGAACGCGCCGACCTGGAATTTAAAAACAATTCCGCCCCGGCCAATTGGATCACCGCCGCGGTCATCCTGCTGATCTGGCTGGCCCTGCTGGGTTGGATCATAAACAAGATTTTCGCCTGGTATACAACACTTCCACATTAGTCGTCCTTCAATTTCCATTTACATACCGTCGCCAGACTAAACAAACCCTTTATTCCGCTTCTTACCCGTCCAACGGTATAATATAAAAATTGTTTAAAGTTATTTATCTCAGGGGGAATGGATTAAATCCTCCGTAAATATTTCTTAAGGAATAATCAATGAAGCCTGTCCGATTGTTTTTCCATGCGCATCGCAAACTGGTAGCCTGGGGTTTTCTGCTGGCGGTCTTGTTCGCCATGTTGGTGCTGCTCTACCGTTCAATTCAACCCTTCATGCCTTTCATTTCGGATGACGCTTTCATCTCACTGCGTTATTCTCAACGTCTGCTGGCCGGGCACGGATTAACCTGGACGGAAGGTCGCCCGGTGGAAGGTTATTCCAACCTGCTCTGGGTGCTGGCTGTGGCCTTGTTGGGCTGGCCGGGCATGGATCTGGTGGATGCCGCCCGGCTGCTGGGGTATACCGGCATGGGCGCGGGTGTTTTAGCCATTTTGGCCACTCACTGGCCCGACCGCCCGTCACGTATGGCGGCCGGTTTAATCGGGTCGGCTGCTTTTGCCCTGGCCGCCCCGATTGCCATCTGGAGCATTGGCGGGTTGGAGCAGCCTTTGCTGCTGGCTTTGTTGGCCTGGGCCTGGTTTTTTACAATTAAAAGCATGTCGAACGACGCGCAAAACAGCCGCCGTTACACCCTGCCGGCCGGATTGATGTTTGGCCTGGCCTGCCTCACCCGCCCGGATGCGCCGCTCTTTGTCGCCGCCGCAGTCGCCGCCGTTTTATTGCAGGCCGGTTTTAAACGCAAAGGCTGGGTAACCGCCGCCTGGCTGGTGATTATTCCCCTGGTTTTTTACGGCGGACAGACTCTTTTTCGTTATTTTTATTACGGCGAACTGGTGCCCAACACGGCCCTGGTTAAGGCCGTTTTCACCTGGAAACGCCTGCTCGAAGGTCTGGCTTATGTGCGCAAAGGATTTCTCCCGCTCGGGCTGCTCGGCCCTGCCGCCATTTTAACCCTGGTGGCAGCCTGTTTCTCTCACAAAAACCGCCCCGAGATTTATCTGTTTGGTTTTTCCGCGGTCGCCTGGGCGGTCTACCTGATATTAATCGGCGGCGATATTTTCCCCGGCTGGCGGCATATCACCCCGTTAATTTTGATCTTTGCCTTCACCATCGCCAACGGTGTGGAATGGCTGTGGGATGACCTGTTCTTACGCCTGGCCAACCGCCCATATTTAAGCAGCGGGTTAATGGTCTGTTTCAGTCTGTTGGCCCTGGTTTATCTTTTCAGGTTTTATTATTATGATCAACGCCGCGACGAAGTGAATTTATATGCCATTCAGGAACGCTGGGAATGGAAAGCCGTGCCGGTCGGCGAGATGTTAAAACGCGGTTTTGGCGCCCAACAACCCTTGCTGGCTGTGGATGCAGCCGGAAGTTTACCTTATTATTCCGAACTGCCCATTCTGGATATGCTCGGCCTCAACGATTATTATTTGCCGCGGCACCCGCCCAAAGATTTCGGGCAGGGCGCCATCGGGCACGAACTCGGCGATGGCAATTATTTTCTGGAACGCAACCCGGACCTGATTATTTTTTGTTATCCCGACGGCAAAATTGAGCCCTGTTTCAACGGGGGTAAACAGATGGTGGCCGATGCGGCTTTTGCCGAACGTTATTCGCTGGCCACTTTTCTGGCGCCGCCCCTGCCCGAAAAACAGGTTAATGATTCCACTGCCTTTTACGCCTGGGTTAACCGGTTCAGTCCCGGCATCGGCATCCGGCAGACGCAAAAACAAATAACGGTGCCGGCATATCTGATTAATGACAACGCCGCCACTTATATCCACCTGGATGAACAGAATCAATTTTATATCGTCGTCGATCCCAGCCAGGAAGCGCGTTTAAAAAATCTGCCCGTGCCGGCCGGAAAGTGGGAAATTCTGGTTGACCCGCTTAAATCCGCACCCGCCCTTAAGGTCTCCGTCTCCGGCGCCCAAATAACGTCCGGCGAGTTGACGCTTCCCGCCCGGGTAAACCTGCAACGCGACGATTTAATTTCTTTACGACTCACAAGTTCGCAGCAAAGCGCCAACATCAAAGCCATCCTTTTTAACCGCCTGGATTAAGGCGGGCGGCAGTGGGTCTCATCCGAACGACTTGCCGCCTTGCCCCGCGAATGCTATAATACCCATGCCTGACTGCCCCAGTAGCTCAAAGGATAGAGCAGAGCTCTCCTAAGGCTTTGGTTGGGGGTTCGACTCCCTCCTGGGGCACTTTAACATAGGCAAAAAACGCCGTCTTTTGATGGCGTTTTTTATAAACATCCGAGCATTCCCGGCAGTCGTTTTTAATTTAAATCAGGCGGTAAACACAGGAGATTTTTTTATGTTATTAACCACCATCGGTTTTCAGGGACTTTCCGTAGATGCTTTTTTTAATCTGTTGATAAAACATGATGTACAAAACCTCATCGATATTCGCAAAAACGCTTTAAGCCGCAAACCCGGTTTTTCCAAAAATGCGCTGGCCACAGCCGCCGCTGCGCACCATATCCAATATACCCACCTGGTCGCCCTGAGCTGTCCTAAAAACATTCGGGATGTTTATCAACAAAACGGCGATTGGGATGTCTACACGCGCGATTACCTGGCTTATCTGGCCACTCAATCACAGGAATTGGAAAATTTGGTTAACCTCACCCGCAACGAAACCTGCTGTCTGTTTTGTTTTGAAGCCGATTATTTACACTGCCACCGTCGTTACGTGGCGGATGCCGTCGCATCCCGCCTGGGTGAAGGATTAACCGTTAAACATATCGGGGCATAATTATGGTTTTTATAAAAATACACCCCAGATTTTATTTTCAATAACGGTTTACCCCTTTTTAATTACCGATAAAGGAAAAAGCGCCGTTGGGGTATAATACCTGTTCTAAGGTTTTATTTTTTAGTTTTAGAGGGGGCGCATGTCCGTTTCAGCCATCACACGCTTAAAAAAGTTTCGTAATAATCACCCTCACGCCTTTTTATGGGCCTTATCCCTGTTATTTTTCTTAAGCCTGGCCGGCCTGCTGGTGCTGAACGTCCGCCGTTTTTACCCCTTCATTTCCGACGACGCCTTCATCTCCCTGCAATATTCCAAACGTCTCCTGTCAGGTTACGGTCTGACCTGGACGCCCGGCATCCCCGTGGAAGGTTATTCCAACCTGCTCTGGGTACTGCTGGTCGCCCTGTTCGGTTTTTTCGGTATGGACCTCATCCAGGTGGCCTGGCTGCTCGGTTTCATCGGCATGTTCGCCGCGCTGGCGGCCATTTTGTATTTATTTCGTCCCACCACCCCGGCTGCAGCCCTGGCGGGGTTAACCGGCGGCGCGCTGTTTGCGCTGGCCGCCCCCATCGCGGTCTGGACGATCGGCGGCCTGGAGCAGCCTCTGCTGCTGGCCCTGTTGGCCTGGGCCTGGGTATTGGTGCTGCCCGTTCTTTCCGGGCAAAACACGGGCTTGCGTTCCATAATTCTTCCCGGCGTATTATTCGGATTGACCTGTCTCACCCGCCCGGACGCCCCGCTTTTTGTCGCCGCCGCGGCAGGCGCCATTCTCATGAGCCGGGGTTTCCGTTCATTCGCCTGGCGCGATGCGGCTCTGTTGGCCGGTATTGCGCTGCTTTTTTTCGTGGGTCAAACCGTTTTCCGCCTGGCCTATTATGGGGAATGGCTGCCCAATACGGCCCTGGTAAAAGGCGTTTTTTCCATCAAACATTTGCGCGAAGGCGCTCGATATTTAAAATGGGGCCTGCTGGCACTTAACCTTGTGCCTTTTCTGGCGGCCGCCGCCGGACTGGTGCTTCTTTTTAACCGGCGGCGTCGCCCGGCCGCCCTGCTGTTTGGCGCTGCGGCCTTTATCTGGGCCGGTTATATCGTTTTTATCGGCGGGGATATTTTCCCCGGTTGGCGTCACCTGACCCCCTTGATTCTGCCGATGGTATTCCTGATTGCCGCCGGTCTGGAATGGTTTTATTCATCCGTTTTTTCACGATTAAAAAAGCCTCAACACCTGGCTGTCGCCGGATTTTCGTTTGTTTTTATCAGCGCCCTTTACCTGGGCCTGGTTTATTACCCCCGTCAGATGGAGGATCAAGTCAATCGCGCCGCCGTGGAGGAACGTTGGGAATGGAAAGGGCAGCCCGTCGGGCGTTTATTTAAACAGGGTTTTGGCGCCCAACAGGCTTTGTTGGCCGTCGACCCGGCCGGCAGTCTGCCGTATTTTTCAGATTTGCCTGCCATTGACATGTTGGGATTAAACGACCACTATATCACCCATCACCCGCCGCAAAACCTGGGTGAAGGCTGGCTGGGGCACGAACTGGGCGACGGTGCTTACGTGCTCAAGCGCCGTCCGGATATCGTCTTGTTTTACCTGACCGAAGGAAAACGCGATCCGTTTTACCTGAGCGGTATGCAAATGGTTCAAGATCCCGCTTTTGCTCAAAATTATACTTTTACGCAGTTTCTCACCTCGCCCCAATCCGGTGAGCTTTACCAGGAACCGATTACCGTTTCAGCCTGGTTAAACCGTCAGAGTGAACGCATCGGCATCCGCCAGGATGATAAAACCATTATTATTCCGGCATA
>JAJTBH010000137.1 GCA_021287005.1 Anaerolineae bacterium | reverse complement strand
AATTAAAAAAAGGAATCATGCCCATCTATGAACCCGGTTTGCAAGCTATGGTAATTAAAAATACCGAAGCGGGTAGATTAACGATTACGACCAACTATGAAGAAGCTATTCCCGGTGCCGAGATTGCTTTTATCGCTGTCGGTACCCCTTCCGGTGTGGATGGTGAAGCCGATTTGCAGTATGTTCGTTCGGCTGCCGAAGGTATTGCCGATTATTCACAGGGGCCGATTGTGGTGGTCAATAAAAGCACCGTGCCGGTTGGCACCGGTGATTGGGTGGCAGACGTGATTAAACGCCGCCGCGAAGGCAAAGCCCTTGACTTTAATGTGGTTTCCAACCCGGAGTTTCTTCGCGAAGGCTCTGCCATCAATGATTTTATGATGCCGGATCGAGTCGTTTTAGGTTCTACCAGTTATGATGCCGCCAATAAAGTGGCCTCTCTTTACCAGACTCTGCGCTGCCCCATTTTAATCACCGATCTGCGTACGGCTGAAATGATTAAATATGCATCCAATGCCTTTTTAGCCACACGCATCTCATTTATTAACGAAATAGCCAATATGTGCGAAGAACTCGGCGCCGATGTACGCGAAGTGGCGCACGGCATGGGGTTGGACAAACGCATCGGCAGTCATTTCCTGGATGCCGGTCTGGGTTGGGGCGGCAGTTGTTTCCCCAAAGACGTTAAAGCCCTGGCCCATATGGCCGTATTAAATGGTACACATCCTCAGCTTTTACAGGCGGTCATGGATATCAACCGCAACCAACGCCGTCGGGTTGTGTTTAAATTACGCAAGGCGCTCGGTTCCCTCGACCAAAAAGTAATCGGCATATTGGGTATCTCTTTTAAACCCAATACCGATGACATTCGTGAAGCGCCTGCCATTGAAATCATTCACCTGTTACAGAATGAAGGCGCCGTCGTCCGCGCTTATGACCCCGAGGCCATGCAAAATGCCGCACAGATGATGAAAAATATCACGTTGTGCAAAACCCCCTACGAAGTCGTGGAGGGTTGCGATGCGCTGGTTCTGGTAACGGAATGGAATGAATTTAAACAACTCGATTTTGAAAGAATTCACCAGTTAATGCGTACACCCATTATTATGGATGGTCGTAATTTATGGGATCAGGACAAATTATCCAACATGGGCTTTACTTATTTTGGCGTTGGACGGGGTGCCCTGACCTCTTTTTAGAAGGCAGGTATGTCTACAACTCTTTCGGAACAAAAAAAGGTTACCACGCTGAGTTTTAAGCAAAAAAAGCAGCGTGGTATCCCGCTGACTGTGGTAACCGCATATGATTACAGTTCTGCCATGCTGGTTGATAAAGCCGGCATGGATTGTATTCTGGTAGGAGATTCCCTGGGTATGGTGGTTTTGGGTTACGATAATACCCTGGCTGTCACCATGGATGATATGCTACATCACTGCCGTGCCGTCCGGCGTGGCGCGAGCCGCCCGCTGCTGGTGGCGGATATGCCCTTCATGTCATACCAGGTATCCGTAACAGACGCCCTGCGCAACGCCGGGCGTTTGCTCCAGGAAGCCGGGATGGACGCCGTAAAGCTGGAAGGCGGTGCGCCGCGTGTTGAAACCATTCAACATATGATTCAGAGCGGCATTCCTGTTATGGGCCATCTGGGTTTAACCCCGCAAAGCATCAATCAACTGGGCGGATTCCGCTCGCAGGGTAATAAAGCCAGTTCTGCCCGATTAATTCTGGAAGATGCCCTGCGCCTGGAAGATGCCGGTTGTTTTGCGATCGTATTGGAATCGATCCCGACCCGTCTGGCTGAATTAATCAGCCGGCGCCTGAGCATTCCCACAATTGGCATCGGGGCAGGCAACGGTTGTGATGGACAGGTTTTAGTCTTCCATGACATACTCGGTTTATTCGACCGTCTTAAGCCCCGTTTTGTAAAAACTTTTGCCAATCTTGGAGAAATCAGCATAAATGCATTGGCGGAATTTAAAAACGAGGTTGAAACGCGTCAGTTTCCCGGTTCTGAAAACAGCTTTGATATGTCTGATGACGAATGGAATAGTTTAACCGGCTCGCTGTTTTAATAATGAAAACACCTTCCTGTTTAATAATCGGTAGCGGCGCCATGGCTTGTTTTATTGCAGCCCGCCTGGCTGCCGCCGGTATTAATATCAACATGCTAGATGCCTGGGCTGAGGGTATTTACACCATCCGAGAAAATGGAATAACCCTGATTAATGAAACGGGTCAAAGCGTCATTCATGTAAAGACCTTTTTATCAGGTGAGATTATTCCTGCTTGCGATTACGGTTTAGTATTGGTAAAAACCTGGCAAAATGAGTGGGCCGCTCAGGTTATTAAAGAAAACCTGAATCAAAACAGCGTTATTTTAACCCTGCAAAACGGGTTGGGAAACAGCCGTATTTTAAAACAAGTTTCCGGAATTAATCAAATTTACAGCGCCGTTACCACGCTGGGGGCTACTTTATTTGCTCCAGGCAGGGTTCGGGGGTTTGATAACGGTTATATCCAGGTGCCGGAAGAACCGCTTTTATATGAGTTATCCTCACTGTTCAGGCAAGCCGGTTTTAATGTGGTGATGGATGCCGCTATTGAACCCATTATCTGGGGCAAATTATTGGTAAATGCAGTGATCAACCCGCTCACGGCATTGCTTGAAGTGCCCAATGGAAAATTATTGGACTTTCCGGAACTTACCCCGATCATTTTAGACCTTGTTGAGGAGACCCTGACGCTTTGCCGGGCTTTAAACATCACGCTGCCATATAGCGATCCCATGCGGCATTTATCCACTGTCATTCATGATACGGCTGCCAATCGATCATCCATGTATCAGGATATTTTACGCGGTGCCCCGACTGAGATTGAACAAATTAACGGAGAAATCATCAGACTGGCAATGGAACATGGCATTTCGACGCCCTCCCATAAAATTATCACCGGCCTGGTTAAAACAAAAGCAGCCAAAAAAATGTTGGAGGTATAGGTATGAAACTCGTTCGAACGTTAAAAGAATTACGAGAGGCGCGCGCTTCTCTGGCCGAACCGGTGGGTCTGGTGCCGACCATGGGATATTTACACGAAGGGCACCTTTCACTGGTACAGGCAGCTCACCGATCCTGCGCCAGTGTGGTGGTCAGTATTTTTGTTAACCCGACTCAATTCGGCCCGCAGGAAGATCTGGCGCGATATCCGCGTGATCTACAGCATGACCTTGACCTGTTGGAAAAAGAAAACGTTGATATCGTTTGGGCGCCGGAAGATGGCGAGATGTATCCGCCGGATTATCAAACCTGGGTATCGGTCGAAAATGTAACCCGTCCTCTGGAAGGCGAACTGCGCCCCGGCCATTTTCGAGGGGTCACCACTGTTGTCAGTAAGTTATTTAATACCGTGCAACCCCAAAAAGCCTTTTTCGGCCAGAAGGATGCTCAGCAGGCTCAGGTGATTTTACGCATGGTGGCTGATCTGAACTTTCCCATCGATATCCAAATTTGCCCCATCATCCGCGAAGCCGATGGCCTGGCCATGTCAAGTCGTAACACCTACCTCAGCCCGGCTGAACGCCAGGCCGCTCCGATTTTAAACCGCGCCCTGTTATCCGCCCGTTCATTATATGAAAACGGAGAACGTAACGCCGCGGTCATCAAAAATTCTCTTCAAGATATATTCAAAGAGGAACCGCTTGCCAGACCGCAATATATCGCGGTTGTGGACCCGGCCACTTTCGAGGAAATCGGCATTATTCAGGATAAAGCCCTGATTTTGTTGGCGGTATATTTTGGCAAAACCCGCCTGATTGATAATTTGATCTTGTCGGGAAAATAAAACGATTAAAAAAAGAGCCTGTCCATTACGCGTGACAGGCTCTTTTACTATTTTTCAAAAAAAATGGCGTACCAGTACTCCCAGTTCTGATAATACTGCGGTGTGGGTTTAACTTCAACCGGTACGGTTGGGGTAAAACCCTCCTGGGGTAAGGGAACAACACGCGCATCTCCCGGTCGTACCATCTTGCCTTCTTCTCTGGCCCATTTTTCAACAGCCATGTCGGAATTGGCATAAGCCACTTCGGTTTTTAATGATTCACGCGTTAACCATAACTGAAAAACTTCCGTTTCCACCTTATCACGCTGTGCCGACACACTAAAATACTCGCTGATGCGATAATTCAGATCCATTAAAAGTATACCAATGATAATAAAAGCAGCGATTGCCAGAACACGTTTGGTTAAAAATTGAGAAAGGAACTTAAGCATACCTGTATCTTACCCGATGTTTAAAATTGCTTCAAGTGTGTTTATCAATTGCATAACCACTCGGTTGCAATAATAATTCCCAAAAACAAAGCAGCCATTCTCTTAAACAAAAATCCCGGTTGGTACCGGGCTTTAGTAAAAAGCTTGAATTTTGAGTGCCGAAGGAGGGATTTGAACCCTCATGAGAATACTCCCACTACGCCCTGAACGTAGCGCGTCTGCCAGTTCCGCCACTTCGGCTTGTTAATTACGCAAGACCTATTCTATCGGAAATCAGGAATTTGTCAACCTTTACGACCCACCAAAACCGGCATTTTTAAGATTATTTCTCAAAAAGACTGAAAGTCTCAAAAAAGAGCGTTTTTTTACCCTTAATAAAATCCATTGTTAATTATGGCAAAAATATTGCAACATAGCCACTGACAGACTTTATAATTAACAAAGATGACAGTTTTCTTCAGGTCGGAGGATAAAAATTATGAATGTAATATTCGATCAAGTTACCGGAATGTTAACCAATCCTCCCGGAAGCCTTGCCTTCTTTTTGGTTCTGCTTTTTTGCGCGTCTTCTGCCCTGCAAACAATTTTAATGGTTTTGCGGCATCACCCGTCCAGGCAAAAATCCCGAATATTATCGGGCATAATCATCATTTTATTAGCTCAACTGACGCTGTTTATTTTAAGTGCCTTAACCTGGCAGGTGCCGCAAACAGCGCATCAATTATTGCCGGCTTTCGATCGCACATTACCGCTTTTTTCCCTGCTCCTGATCGCATGGTTATGGGCATACCCCGCCGAAAACCGCGCCGGTGACCTGGCTCTGATTGTTCTGGGCGCGTTGACATTTTTACTTGGCATCTTTACCTACCTGTTTTGGAATAGTCAACCCCAAACCGGTTCATTCAACAGTTCGACTTTTGATTTAATCTGGAATATTGTTTCCATCCTGTTTTTATTGGCAGCCGCTTTCAGCACCTGGTGGCAAAAACAGGACGGCTGGGGTGTCGGTTTATATATTCTGCTGGTAAATCTGGCCGGTTTTATTCTGCATTTTATGGCTGCGGCCCCCGATGGAGATTTAACTGCCGCAGTGCGTTTAACCGAATTAATTTCCTACCCGTTTTTACCACTCTTAGCTCAACGCCTGTTAACCAGAGCCGCTTTGCCTGAGGTTGCCCGCCCAATAATTACGCGCATTGCTGAAGACGAAATGGAAACTCCGTCCAGTTTTGCCAGTGTGATCACCCAGCAGGAAGAGAAGGACGATTTCGAACAGATTCAACATCTTAATGATCGTTTGGACGAAGCCAATACATTGTTAACTGAAGCTCATCGTTCCATCACAATCTTACAGGAAGAAAACACGCGCCTGGCATCATCTTTGAACGCTCGACAATCGCAGCCGGGGACATCACCTGCTTCTTCCAATTCAGTCGATCTTGTTCAAAATATTTCTCAAAAAATCAGCCTCCCACTGGATGATATAAGTCGAGACGCTGCGCTGGTGAAAACAGAAGGCATTGGCCTTTTGAGTGTTTTGCAGCGTACTTTTGTGGATGAAATTATTAATACGGCATCTGCAGCCCGTTCCTGGTTGCAAACCCTTGAACAATACCCTCAAACCCTTGAAACCAGCCCGGTTAATACAGACCTGAATGCCGCCATTGATGCAGTAATTGCCGGTATGAATACGCAAATTCGCACCAAAGGACTTGCTTTACGTTTTGACATCGGCGACATGTCACACCCTGTGCATATCAGCCAGAAAGCGCTGGAACAAATATTGATTCACCTGCTCAAGAATGCCATTGAAGTTTCACCTCAGGATGCTACGGTCGATCTCAACCTGGAAGAATCTGAGGATGAAGATGGTAAAAGCGGTTTGTTGATTCAGATGAGCGACAGCGGAGGCGGTATTGCCCCCAAAAATATCGATAAGATATTCAACCTTCCGCCTCAATCGGGTAATGAACCAAAATATCGCGGCATCGGTTCCTTAAACAGTCTCCGACTGGCCAAGACCATTACCATTAACTACAATGGCAAAATCTGGCTTGAGAGTAATAACAAACAAACCACATATTTTGTGTTTTTTCCCTATTAGTTTTTGATCGAACTGCTTTTTTATTCTTTTCACCGGTCGCAAGATGGGTTGTGTAAATATTCCCATTTGACATGTTTACATTTATCATGTAAACTATAAAAGGCTATACGAAAAGGAGGATTTATGGCCCCTGAAACCGCAACCGCTCATATTACTGCTTCCACATCTCTCCTGCCGGCCATCCAGGCCTGGGAGATTTATTTACAGGATCAGTCGCGTTCGCATTTTACAATCAAGGCCTTTTGTGGTGATCTGGAACTATTGGCATCCTTTTTACCCCCCGACCGTACGCTGGGTGTAATAACCACGCAGGAATTGAATAACTTCATCAACTGGCTTCAAAATGGACGCAACGTGCCGTGTAGCCCCAAAAGTCTGGCGCGCCGCATTACATCCATCAAGTCATTTTTCCGCTGGTTACAAAAATCGGGTGTTTTAATCAACGATCCCGCCGAAAAAATTCTCCAACAATCGGTTATCAGCCCCATCCCGGTCGTTTTGACCCCTGAAGAAGAAGAAAAAGTGCGCCGGGTTGCCGGCAATTATCGCTCGGCTCGTAAACCCGACGCCCGCCCCTATCTGCTTCTGGCGTTATTACTTGAAACCGGCGTAAAAAAGGGTGAGTGTTTAACCATTAATCTCAACCACATCGATTTAAATGCAACCAACGGACCGGTACTTTTCGTGCGTTATGCAAACCCCCAAAATCGTTACAAGGAACGAAAAATTAGCTTATCTGAAGAATGGGTGAACGCTTATAAAGAATACCAGGCGCAGTATAAACCGGTGGATCGTGTCTTTAGCTGGTCTCCGCGTCGCCTGGAATATCTTTTGGAAGACATCGGTAAAGAAGCCGGTCTCGACAAACATCTTTCATTTGACATGTGCCGTTGGACCTGTGCCCTAAACGACTGGCGCAGCGATCTGGAAAAAGATCAAATCCGTCAAAAATTAGGCATTTCCAAAATTCAATGGCGCGAAATCAGTCTTAAACTGCGTCAATTAGCAGATGCTCAAATTACTGCTGAGGCTGAGCCTGCGACAGAGTCAGGTGAAGCATAAATTTCGTGTCTTTGTTTACGGCCGCTTCCCGGGCTACCCGCAGCCCCGGTATCCAGATAATTTTATCCCCTGAACAAACCAGGGGATATTTTTTTCTGGCTTGCTCAGGCACACGCTGATTAATAAATAGATCCGAGAGTTTGATATGCCCCTTCATCCCCAACGGACTGAAACGATCCCCGGCCGTCCAGGTTCGTACGATAAGGGTTTCGTTTAAGGCTGTCATGTCCAGGTAAGCCTGATTCGGGTCGTGATTTATCATGCCCATTGGGTCATCCGTTTTTATCAACTCGACTGAAATTTGCCAGTGATTATCCAATTGAAAAACCCCTTCAAGGGGTAAAACCGCCGGTGAAATATCTGCACAGGCAGGAAAACCATCTGTCAGCAATTCAGTTTTTGGGTCACCGATAAAGAGTTTCTCCCCGGACAACACCAACCATAAACCGTCTACCAGGTCCATTTGGTGCTGCCGTGAAGGCTTGCGAATGAAAACCAGAGCTCGTTCAATCGCATCAAAATTAATGTCCCGTAGAGCCGGGCGCAGTTTCTGAATGGCAAAACGCAGGATATTTCGCTGTAATCCGGGGGTTAGTTTGCATAATTCTGCGTAATTTAACGCCACGCTCTCCTCCCGAATGTCCTGAAGCACACGCAGGGCTGCTTGCTGTGTCATGCCCTGGATCAAATCAAAATCTCCACCCAGGCTAAATGCCATCCGCCATAATCCCTTTTTGATCTGGGGATTATATTCGCCCAGATAAGGGATTAATTCATGGCGCAGTCGGTTACGAAAATAGGTTATATCGTTATTACTTGCATCCAATACCGGAGTCAATTTTCTGTCTTTACAATAATTAATAATGTCTTCACGCCAGTAGGATAATAGGGGTCTCAGCAGCGGTATGCATGCATGCCACTCCGGCAGGATTGACCGGTAACACATACCTTTTAACCCGGCCAAACCACTGCCGCGAATCAGGTGCATTATGACCGTCTCAACCTGATCATCGGCATTATGCGCCACCAATACGGCCTTAGCCTGCCAGGCAGATGCCGTTTCAAACAAAAACCGGTAGCGGCATTCCCGGGCGGCTTCTTCTACAGAGGCTCGTTGTTGGCGTGCATATCCGGCCACATCTCCCTGCCCCAACACAAAGGGCAAACCATAGGCGGTGGCCGCCGCCTGAACCATTTCGGCATCCGCTCCGGATTCGGCACGTAAGTGATGGTCATAATGCGCCACAATAACCGGCCATTTAACCTGCGCCAACAGATCCAGCAGACAAAGACTGTCCGGGCCGCCGGACACCCCCACGACAATTTTTTCATCCTCTGCCAGTGCGCACTCGTTCATCAGGATGTATTTAAAATTTAAAATATCTATATTTTGCATAAATTAATTAATAGATTTATACTGATTTTACTTTTATCATATATAATTTATTTATAAATTGTCTTTTATATATTAACCACAAAAACGCTTCAATTTCTACAAAGGTTAGGGAAATATATGAGTGAAAAAATTCTCATTGTCGATGATGACCTTGAAACAATTCGCCTGATCGGAATGGTATTACAGCGTCAGGGTTATCAAATTATAACAGCCACCAATGGAAACGAAGCCATCAATCTGGCATCACGTGAACAGCCCAACCTTATATTATTGGATTTAATGATGCCCGATATGGACGGTTATCAGGTGACTCGCCAGTTACGTGAGAATCCCAGGACCTCAAAAATCCATATATTAATGTTTAGTGCCAAGGGGCAGGTTGAAGACAAAATTACCGGTTACGAATCGGGTGTCGACGAATACCTTACCAAACCAATTCATCCGGCCGAACTGGTCGCGAGGATCAAGTCTGTCCTATCCCGCTCGACCAGCTCCGAAGCGTCTTCTGTCAAAAAAGGATATACGATTGGCATTATCTCTGCAAAAGGCGGATTGGGTGTTTC
>JAJTBH010000136.1 GCA_021287005.1 Anaerolineae bacterium | reverse complement strand
CGGTATGGCATTTTATACATCAACGACACGCAGAGCGGCGCAGAGTTATATCGGAAATATAATTTTATGTACCCGGATGCTTTAACCTTCACCAGAGACGGAACCGCGCTGTTGGTTGGCAGCGACGATGGCTCGGTCTTTATCTTTGAGATTGGGCAGGGGAGCGTTGAGAATTTCCTGCCCTCGGGTTCGTTGTAAACTCAGGCCAGTTTGGCGAGGTCGGAGATAAACCTATCGATAGCTTCGGGCGGGGTGGCCCATGAGGTTACCAGGCGCACCGAAGTGTGATCGGCGTCTATCTTCGACCAGGTATAAAAACGGTATTCCTTGTTTAAACTTTCGATAACCTGGTTGGGAAAGATGGGAAAAATCTGGTTGCTGGGCGAATTGGTCTGAAAGCCGAATCCCAGGGATGTGATTTCGTGGGTTAATTTTTGCGCCATCTGGTTGGCATGCCGGGCGAGTTCAAAATAGAGGCCGTCTTTAAATAATTCGGTAAACTGAACGCCCAGAATGCGCCCCTTGGAAAGCAATGCGCCGCGTTGTTTAAGAAAATATCTGAAACGCGGTTTAATCTGAGGATGATTGATGACCAGGGCTTCACCCAGCAGGGCGCCGTTTTTGGTGCCGCCGATGTAAAAAACATCCACCAGGGCAGCCAGTTCTTTGATGTTAATATCGGATGATTCCGAGGTGAGGCCGGAACCCAGGCGAGCGCCGTCGAGGTAAAGATACAGGTTATATTTTTTACAAATCGCAGCAATATCTTTCAGTTCCTGTTTGGAATAAATCGTACCCAATTCAGTGGATTGGGAGATAAAAACAACTCGCGGGCTGACCATATGTTCATCACCGTGAGCGATGACGACCTCTTCAATGGCCGGCGCTGAAATTTTGCCGTTTTCACCGGCTGCCAGGTTGATTTTATGGCCGGTAGCTTCAATGGCGCCGGTTTCGTGCACACAGATATGGGCCGAGTCAACAGCAATGATCGATTCATAAGGTCTGAGCATGGCCGATAAAGCCGTCAGATTGGTTTGAGTACCGCCCGAAATCAGGTGAATATCGGCATCGGGACGTTCAATGAGCTTGCGGATTAACCGCACGGCTTCAAGGCTGAATTGGTCTTCACCATAACCGGCTTCTTGCAGCATGTTGGTGCGAGTCAGCGCTTCAAGGATACGCGGATGGGCGCCTTCGGAATAATCGTTTAAAAAACTGTATTTATACATAAGCCCTTCTTCAATATTTCAAGATGCGCTGTAATTATATACCCAAAGGACGTGACACCCCGGATTGACGGGATAAACCTTTGCGGTTTTTCAAACAATTTTTTCTCGCCGGGAATACTGATGTTCCGGCTCAAATCATACGATTATTTGGAAAGAGTTGTTTTATTTAAAAAGAACCGGTTGTTAGTTTATTTTCCATTTAAGAAAACAGGCTTTCCAACAGGCGCAATTATATAAATAGTTTCGGGGGATATGCTATACTTTTAACAGGGTAATATTTATCAGTTTTATATAATATGTTTTTGGAGGCTGACTGTGAAACGTTTGTTTGTTTTGCTCCAGCGATTATTGGTAGGTAATTTGTTGTTACCCAGGTTATGGGTAATGACTCTGTTGTTAACAGCCTGTGTTTCGCCAACCCAATTACCTTTACAAGCTTCATATCCCGATTATTCGGGAACGCCGCCCCCGCCAAGAGTTCGATTGATTTTAGGTTCCTGGCGCACGGATGATGTCTCGCAGATGAGAGGTATTTTGACGCAGTTTAATAAAAAATATCCACATATCGTGGTGGATTATGAAACCTATGATACCAGTGACATTGGGATATATCTGCCTGAAATGGAAGCCATGTTAAAACAAGGTAAGGCGCCGGATGTTTTTTATATACCTTCCTTTGATTTTGGCGAAAAGCTCTACAATGAAGGTTATTTACAATCCCTGAATCAATTGGACGGTTTGGAGGAAAATTTTACATCCGAAAACCTGGCGCCCTGGACAAATAATGACGGTAAAACTTATGGCGTTCCGTTAATGAATGTTTCTTACGGAATTTATTACAACCAGGATCTTTTTAATAAATTTAAATTAAATATTCCGCAAACCTGGCAGGAGTTGCTGCAAACTGCCCGGATTTTAAAAAATGCCGGCATTATTCCATTTGCCAATGCTTCAGGGGATGCATGGACGATGTCCGAACTGGTTTATTTGGGTTTACTGCCAAATTTCATCGGAGGCACGACCGGGCGCCTGGCTTATTTAAACGGGGAACGTTGTTTTAACGATGCCGACATGGTGCAGGCTTTTCAAGCGGTTAAGGATATCAGCGAATTTTTTCCAAAGAATCAAAAATACTTAAAATATAACGATTCCTTGCAGATATTTTTGCAGGGTAATGCCGCCATGTGGGTGAGTGGTTCGTGGGATATACATTTTTTAGAGGAACAGGCGCCTGATTTTGAGTGGGGCGTGTTTGCCATTCCGCCGCCTGCCGGGCGGCCGTTATATGTTACTTATCACCCCGATGTGGCCATTGGGTTAAATTCGGCCTCTGCGCACAAAAATGAGGCGCGTCTCTTTTTGGAATGGGTCAGTACGTCTGAGTTTGCCGGTTTGATTTCCAATGAACTGCCAGGAGCTTTTTCGCCCAATCGGAATGCAAGTTCGCCCGATAATCTGCATGCCCGCCAGTTTTTGGCGTTGAGTGAAAAAGGAAACACGGATATTCGTTTTGCCTGGCAGAAAATCAGCGCCGGAACGCCGGATGCCTACGCATTAATCAGAGCAGAAACAACTGCCATCAGTCACGGTTCGTTTTCTCCACAGCAGGCAGCCGATGATTTGCAGACCGGCCTTTCGGCATGGTATGCGCCTGCCAAAAATTGCAGCCAGGAGCGATGATGATCAACTTTTTGCGAAGCCATATTAGCGCAAAAATTATATTGGGTTATGTTGCCACGATTCTTTTAATGCTCGCTTTTGCTTTTTTTGCCATTCGGGTGCAAAACCAGATCGTTAATGCGGTTGATGAACTGATTCAAAACCTTGAGGCCGAAAAAACCCTCTCTCAAAACATCGTCGCCGACATGGCGCTGGCGCGTTCCTATGCCAATGCTTATGTTAAAGAACCGGTTCAATCCAATCTGGATGCGTTTATTATTCATGTAACCGATTTAAATAAATTGTTGGAAGAAGAAGATAACCTGGCGACAAACCCGGCCAGAAAACAAATTATTGGACAAATCAGCGCAGAAGTGCGCCAGTATGGGCTTATTTTCGGTGAAATCGCCCGTTTGATCCAGGAAAATCAAACCATTGAAGCCCGGTTGACCATTTATGAATTGGATCTGGATAACCACATGTCTGCCTTACGCGTGCATATCAACGTCAATGATGATACTTCCTTTTCCATATTATATGGAAATATGCGTACGGCTTATCTTTCCATGCGTTTGAATGTAATTCGATATATTTCTCAGGAAGACGAACGTTACAACGTTTTGGTTAACCGCGATTATAAAGAAACACGGGCGGGGTTAACAGACTTGCGTGACATGTTAAATGATCCGGTTCAGATTCGCAACGTAGATGAAGCCGAAGATGCCCTGGAAAATTATTATAACGATTACCTGGTTATTCAAAAGAATCAAAATGAAATGCGGCGACTGTTTAGAGACGGCCTGGATGTGTTGGAACCGGGGATTACCCGGGCGGTGGATGACCTGGCAGATAGTATTGAACAGGATTTTGCGGAACGTAATATAACCGTGCGTCAATGGGCCTGGCAGATGCAGCTTTATGTTATCGGCACGGCCGTGTTTTTGTTGATATTCAGCCTCGCGTTTGGAATTTTCTTTTCTTATAACATTACCCGCCCGCTGCAACAGGTGATGTCCCTGTCGCAGCAGGTGGCAAACAAAGACCTTGCCATGCTGGCTTCGCAGATGTCCACCCTCTCACATGGCGATGTTAATTTGCAATTGGATATCAGCGCCCAGCCTATGGTGGTGGAACAACACGATGAAGTAGGGCAGATGGCGCACGCTTTTAATGAGATCATCTTTCGTTTGCAGGATATTCGCCTTGCTTTTGAGCAAATGGCAGCCTATTTGAATGAAATGACTGACGCGGCGCGCGATGTGGCACAGGGAAATCTGAATGTTGATATTAAAGTTCATTCAGAAAGGGATGTGCTGGCAACTGCA
The DNA here is from genome assembly GCA_021287005.1 of Anaerolineae bacterium. Lineage (GTDB taxonomy): Bacteria > Chloroflexota > Anaerolineae > Anaerolineales > Anaerolineaceae > JAJTBH01. The sequence goes on along the minus strand of JAJTBH010000136.1, from coordinate 5,243 downwards.
TTAATCGATATGGTGGCAAATTTACGCTCCGTGCAAGATCAATTGTTGCGCCAGCTTGCCAGACTGGCAACTTTGCATGAAGTGGACGGCATGATCACCACCAATCAGAATTTGCAGGGAATTTTGTCTTTCATCATGAATCAGGCGCTTGAACACCTGGATGTGGCTGCCGCTGAATTGTATTTAATAGATACCGAAAGTGGTAAACCCGGTTTAAAAGTGCATGCCGGTCCGAATCTGGATGAACTGCCTGAAGAGTATTGCCTATCAGTGAACGAACACCTGAATAAGGTGATTGAAGACCAAAAATATTATTCTTTTGATCTGACGGATGAGGTCTATGAGGGCTGCAACTTCCCGTTTAAATCTTTATATATTGTACCTTTGATGATTGGGACGAATGTAATTGGCGTTTTGCAGGTCTTTAGTTACCTGCCCTTGGCGCCGGATGGTGACCGGGATACATTCCTGGAGACGCTTGCCGGCCAGGCGGCTATTGCGATTAATAACCATGATTTATTACGCGGCCTGGAAGGCAGGGTTTCACAACGCACCCGTGAATTACAAAGCTCCCAACGTTATTTCCAATCGCTGGTTGATCACAGCCCGGTGGCGATTATTGTTATGGATTTAAATGACAGCATTACCGGCTGGAATCCGGCTGCCGAGAAACTTTTCGGATACCCGGCTCAAGAGGCCATAGGTAAAAACCTGGACGATTTGATCGCCGGAGAGGTTTATCATGACGAAGCCATTGCTTTAAGCCGCCAGGTGGATGAATCATTTGTGCATGTTTTTACGCAGCGCTACCGTAAAGACGGCAGTTTAATGGCAGTGGAAATTTTTGGCGAACCCATTTTTGTGGAAGGCGAACGTTTGGGTACGCTGGCGATCTATCACGATATTACCGACTTGCAGCGTGCACGGCAAGATGCTGAAGAGGCCACACGGATTAAAAGCGAATTTTTGGCCAATATGAGCCATGAAATCCGCACCCCGATGAACGGCGTGATTGGCATGACCAGCCTGCTGTTGGATACGCCGCTAACCGGGTTGCAGCGTGATTATGTCGAGACCATTCGGATCAGTTCCGAGAGCCTGCTGGCAATCGTTAACGATATTCTCGATTTTTCAAAAATTGAAGCCGGACGTATGGAACTGGAATTTCATTCCTTTAACTTGCGTGACTGCATGGAAAGCGCCCTGGATCTGATTGCACACCAGGCTTCGGTGAAACAACTGGAACTGGCTTATTTGATGAAATCACAGGTGCCGGAAACTGTGATGGGCGACGAAACCCGATTACGACAGATTATTACCAACCTGTTAAGCAACGCGGTTAAATTTACCGACGAAGGTGAAATAACATTATCCATCTGGAAGGATGAAAAGACCGATATCAAACTGCAAAAGGGCGACCATGCCTTACATTTCTGTGTGACGGATAGCGGTGTGGGCATTTCACCCGACCGGATCGGGCGTTTGTTTCAATCTTTCAGCCAGGTGGATGCCTCGACCACGCGAAAATATGGCGGCACAGGCTTGGGGTTGGCGATCAGTAAAAAATTATGCGAGATGATGGGCGGCAAAATCTGGGTTGACAGCGAAGGACAGGGCAAAGGCTCCAGTTTCCATGTGCTTTTACCGTTCAAAGAGACAATCGGGACGCCCCAACATGATCAAAAGACTATTTTAAATGCCGTTTTGAATAAACGCCTGTATATTGTGGATGATAATGCGACTAATCGGGATGTGTTGATGCATTTTGCATTAAATTTACAAATGAACCCGGTTGCCTTTGTCAGCGGTGCAGAAATGTTAAACGCGTTAGAAAAAGAAGAGCTGGCGGACCTGGCGATTCTGGATATTCAGATGCCGGAAATGGATGGTATTACCCTTGCGCAGGAAATTCGTAAACATTACAATGCCGTTCAACTGCCTATTATCTTCCTGACTTCTTTGGGACGCAAGGAACACATTCCGGATGATATTCATCCCCGGGCTTATTTGCAGAAACCGATAAAATTTTTCCAGTTTTATGAAGCTCTCGGAATGGTGTTTTTGGAACAACCTGCACAGGTTGAACAGATGACGACGGCCACATCGTTTGATGTAACCATGGGTAAACGCCACCCTCTGCGTATTTTGCTGGCTGAAGATCATGTAGTTAACCAGCGTGTGGCATTATTAACCCTCGAAAAGCTCGGTTATCGCGCCGATGTGGTGTCAAACGGAGTGGAAGTGTTGCAGGCATTTGAAAGACAATATTATGACGTGGTGTTGATGGATGTCCAGATGCCCGAGATGGATGGGGTTAGCGCTACGCGGAATCTACGACTGAAACTTCCTAAAAAACGCCAACCTTATATTATTGCGCTGACGGCTAATGTGTTAAGCGGCGATCGTGAACGGTATCTGGAAGCCGGCATGGATGATTATCTAAGTAAACCCATGCATGTGGCCGATTTGATTAAGACGCTTGAAAAATGTAAACCCACAAAATCCAAACGAGAGGAAATTGTCTCAACGATGCCCGAGCATAAAGAAAATGACACAGCCTCTATTAATAAAACGGCCGAAAAATCAATCCAAACACCGCTTGAAGCGGATGATAAAAAAAGTTTGGCAGTCGATTTTAAGGTGCTTAATGATTATTTTCCGGGATTCGAGAAAGATATCTCGTTTCTCGAGGGTGTGGTTAACCTGTATTTGGAAGATACCCCCCGACGTCTTGAAAATTTACGCCAGATGATTGTTGATCGGAATATTGAGTTAACCCGCACGACATCGCATGCCTTAAAAGGCGCCAGCTTAAATTTTGGCGCCACCCGCCTGGCGGAATTATTAAAGGTAATTGAGATGAAAGCACGTTCCGGAACGCTGGATGGAATGGATGAAATTTATAAAGAGGTTCAAAAGGAATACCAACGGGTAGAAAATGATCTTCGGAAAATCATTAATCGATGATGGGGGTGCGTATGCCCAGTGAAATTGATGAATCAGACCAAAACCAGGAATTAAAACAATCTTTTCATGAATTGCTGCCGGTGCATATTAAGGAAATGGAAAACTTGTGGGTGACCTTGGAGGCCGAATGGGATGCCGGCAAAGCGAGGCAGTTATTTCATCTGGCAAGAAGAATCTCATTGCTCAGCCTTTCATTAAATTTTACGCGTTTGGGCATTGCCACGCGGGTAATTGAGGGGGCTGTAAAAGATTTGTTGGATGAGGAGAATATCAGCGGCAACCAGCTAATCAGCGTTTTTCAAACGATCAACGATAAGATGGCAATGGTCAAGCAAATGGTGGAAACGGGTGTTTATAATGAAGAATTTGAAGTTGGACGAGCCGATTTTTCACCCGATGCCATTAATGTTGTTTCTTCCATGCAGGAAAGCCGCGGCAGGCGATTAATTTACCTGGTTGAAAATGATGAAGCTCAGGCACATGAACTGGCACAACAAGTTGGTTTTTTTGGATATACCTTAAAGTTGTTTAATCATCTATCTGAAGCGCAGGAACAACTGGCATCGGAGACCCCGGCGGCCATATTGATAGATATTGATCTTCCCGAAGAACAAGATGGTTTTTTTAATAATTTAAAATCTTTTTGCGCAAAACTTCCTGAAAATATTCAAAAGATTTTTATATCGGAACAAGATTCTGTAAGCGCGCGTTTAAAAGCAGCCTACCTGGGCGGAAAGGCGTATTTCTCCAAACCGGTTAATATCGGCCTGTTGGTCGATACATTAGATCGTTTGATCGCCGTGGATGAAGTGTTGCCGTATCGCATTTTAATTGTAGACGACGATAATGTTCAGGCCAATATCAATGCTTTACATCTCAAACGCGCCGGCATGGAAACCTTTATTGTGACCGATCCGTTGTTGATTATTCAAGCTCTAAATGAGTTTAATCCCGATTTGATTTTGTTGGATATGTACATGCCCGACTGCTCGGGAACCGACCTGGCGGTCGTAATCAGACAGATTGAATCATTTGTCAGCATTCCGATCGTGTTTCTTTCGGCGGAAACCGACCGTGAAAAACAGCTTGAAGCCGTAGGATTGGGCGGCGACGACTTTTTAACCAAACCGATTAAACCGGAACACCTCACCTCGGCGGTTACTTCGCGTGTGGACCGTTACCGCCAGTTGCGTTATTTAATGATGCGCGACAGCTTGACCGGGCTGTTAAATCATACGACCTTTAAGGAACGTTACACCCAGGAGTTCAGTCGTGTGATTCGCCTGAACAAACCCCTGGCTTATGCCATGATTGACCTGGATAATTTTAAGCAGGTTAATGACACCTATGGCCATACAGCCGGCGACAGGGTGCTTAAAAGCCTGGCTTCCATGTTGACCAAACGATTACGCAGCACCGACGTAATTGGCCGCTACGGCGGCGAGGAGTTCGCCGTGGTCTTGCCGAACACCAGTGGACAGGAAGCGGTTAAAATATTTGAACAGTTATGTGTCGGTTTTGAACAAATTCATCACCGCACGAAAAGCGGCATATTTCAGGTGACCTTTAGCTGCGGGGTATCTTCTTACCCCGAGTGTATCACCCCCGTGGAACTGGCCGAGACTGCCGACAAGGCTTTGTATTGTGCCAAACATGAGGGTAAAAACAGGGTGGTTTCTTTCTTTTGTTAACCCATTTAAACTTTAAACGACTGAAATATAGCCCGATAATTAACCCTAATGGGGCATTTGCGTACTTTTAAAAACCATTTTCTTGACAACTTATCCATCCCTGTTATAATTTTTTTCAATACCTGCATATTTTAAGAAATTTTCCGGATGATTGGATTATTCCAGACCTGGCAGTCTGGTTAAGATGAGGCGAGTCTGTTATCTCGTTTCTTGATTTATTTATTGACCCTGATCTATTTGTAAAAAACTTTTGTATTGAAAGCTTATTTCTTCTCATACCATTTCGAGGAGCGGGTTCAATACAGATAATTTGGGATTTCATTACCACAATGACGGCTTTGCAGCTATTTCATTCAAAGAATATCACAAAAAAAAAGCTCATTTACCGTTAATACACTCGTAGAGGCTCTTGTCAGGCAAAACATCCGCGTTTGCCTGAAGACAAAAATCCAAACGTTTCTAAACAGATGAGGAGAAGTAAAAAAAATGAAGAAGAGATTGTTTGCACTCGTTGGGTTGATGGCCATGTTGGCTAGTATGCTGACCGGCTGCTCTTCCGAAAAAACCGTTAAAGTCGGTTTTGTT
>JAJTBH010000135.1 GCA_021287005.1 Anaerolineae bacterium | reverse complement strand
GGGGCGGTGTTTACGGCGGGGATACACCATATCCAAACCGCTGTGATACACCAGGTATTCAGCCCGCATCCAGTCATTCATGTTATCAATATCCACCATATACCGCGCATCCACCATCACCGGCAAAATCACCGAGCCGCTCATTGATTCTTTCTCAAGAATAACCTGCGGGCGGATCACATCGATGTGACCCGTTTGCCAGAATACCGGCGGTAAAATCTGGCGGGGGGAATTATACGGTTCGGTTATGCCCTCTACCTGAAGTAGGGGGCGCATCTGTCCAGAGACCGGATCAATCTTCCACATTTTATGCGGGTTTTGCCCACTGGGCACAATTCCGCGCACCGAATCGGCTTCGGGGTGCTCTAGCATCAATTGTACGGCTTCATCCACCAGTGTGCGTGGACGCACCGGAGAAGTCGGGCGCAGTTGGATCACCAGGTCAGGTTGATAACCCTCATTTTCTTTTAACCAGGTTAATGCATGTTGAAAAACCGGCAAATCCAGCGATTGGTCCTGGGCAAATTCGGCCGGACGGATAAATGGCGTTTCCGCGCCAAATTGGCGGCCAACGGCGGCAATTTCTTCATCATCCGTTGATAAAATCACGCGTGTCACCCATTTGGATTGCAAACCGGCCATGATTGAATAGGAAATCAACGGTGAACCGGCAAAATTTCGAATGTTTTTTCGCGGTATACCTTTTGAACCGCCGCGCGCAGGAACAATTACCAGAACTTCCGGAGGTTTTACCATGCAGTCCATCCTCCATCGACCACCAGGTTGGCCCCGGTCATATAAGTGGATGCGTCGGAAGCCAGGAAGAGAATGGCGCCGTTCATTTCATCGTTATTCGCCATACGCCCCAACACCGTGCGCGCCGAATAGTTTTTGGTAAACAGTTCATCATGATTGTTATACACGCCGCCGGGCGTGAGAGCATTGGCGCGAATATTTTTACCGGCATAATAAGTCGCCAGGTAATGTGTCAAACCCAACACACCGGCCTTGGTTACCGAATAAAATACGGGTTTATATGTCTGCGGCTGGCCGGGTTTTTCATAAATACGATTATCGGGTCCCACCAGTCCATAGGTTGAACAAATATTAATTAACACACCGTGATCCTGATCCAACATAGGGCGCACGGCCGCCTGGCAGCACAGGAACATGCCGGTCAGGTTGACGTCCAATGCCTGTTTCCAGGCGTCCAACGGATAGGTTTCAAAAGCATTGCCTTTTTGTTTGCCTTGATTTTCAGCATCAAATTTTGGGTCCATCGCGGCGCTGCAAACCAACACATCCAGGCGGCCAAAGGTCTTAACCGTGGCTTCAACCATTGCATGGGTCGAAACCGGATCGGTGATATCCACTCCGACGCCGGCGGCGGATAATCCCTCGGCTTTTAATCCGTCGGCAACCCGCACGGCAGTTTCCCGGTTTAAATCTGCCACAATCACGGATGCGCCGGCCTGTGCCAGCGTTCGGCAGAACTGTCTGCCCAACAACCCGGCGCCGCCGGTGACAACAGCGACCTGTCCATCTAACTTAAACTTATCAAAAATGTGATTCATTTTATAAACCTCATTCAAATTTGTCGACCCAAGGGGTCTATTATACTTCTTTAAGGGGTTGGATAATAGAAAATTCCGCCATCTTCGCCTCTGAAAGAGCGATTTAAACCCGTAACCAGGGCTGAAATTCGTTCGGCCGTACGCTCTCCATACAAACCCGAAATTTGATCATCGATTGTGTCAAACAAAACAAAAACGGCTTTACCTTCTTTAAACAACTTCTGTCCATCGTCTTTATCCGTATTCCCATCGCCAAAGCGGGAAAAACTTTCAGCCGGTTTATCCTGGTAGATCTCAGCCAGTGGATAAGCCGAACGTCCGGTCAGGAATAAAACCGCGTTGGTTTCGTTGGTCACAATCAGGGTGTCTGCCGGCAAGTCGCGCACGGCTGCAATGGTGGGCGATTGCTGCCAGGCCAGCGAAGTATACCCCAGGCCGCTTTCATAATAATCTTTAACGATCCGAACGGACCGCCAACCATAAAAAAGACTAAAACAAATCAAAACGAATACCAATGTTCCATAAACCAGGCGTTTTTCTTTCCATACATAAAAACTTATGGCTCCCAACAGAGTTATCATCCAGAGAATGGCTGTATGAATGGGAGAAAGCATGCGGTTGGCGATGGTAATCGGAGGATAAGTGGTTAAGTAAACGCCAAAAATGATTAATAAATATAACAATATAAATCCGGCCAGCACTATAAATAAATGCAGAAAACGTTTGTCCAATTCAGACCAACGCCGCCGCATCTGCCAGAATAAACAGGCAGACCAGGCTGCCAATATCAGAATGGCTGCCGGAACCAGTATGGAATTGATCGACGATGGATAAAGCGGCTGGTAAAACCAGCTTTCAGGGATCAACCAGAACAACAAGGCTTCTTTTAATAAAGGCCAGAAACTATAAAACCGGCCGATCATATCCGCCAGGGTTTCCATGCTGCGAGAGCCCACAGTTGTAGTATTTAATACATCATAAACAATCCAGATCAACATTGGAATTAAAGCTATTAATCCAAATGAAACCGCTTTTATAAAACGCTCACGCCACGAGCGGTTTAATAAAAACAATATGGCTGCCGCGCCGGTTAACACAAAAGCCAGAGCCGCATAACGGGTTAATAAGGACAACCCGCTTAATAAAGCCGCCGACAAAAACAAAGGTTGCTTATGCGGCTTTTGAAGGTAATAAACTACCAATACCAGCGCCGAAAAACCCAGAAACGCCGAAAGGGGCTCGGACATAGCCCAGGAATAAACCGGGATAAGTACCGGTGAAAAAGCAATCACAAAACTGGCTAATAAACCCGCCAACCAGGAGCGGCTGAAACGATAAGTGCTATCTCCGGCGAGATAAACCAACCCGGCAAAACAAAAGATGTTTAACCAGCGCACAGCGCTGAGCATATCAGCCCCGGTTAATGAAATGGCGCTTAATACCAATGACAAAAAGGGGGGGAAATACGGCAGCAGGCGAAAGTTGCCCTGCGGATCAATCAAACCTAAACCACGCCCATTAACCAGATTCTGGGCGCTGGTCATGTAAATGGTTGCATCGCCGCCTACACCCGGTCCCCAGCGAGTAGCCAGCGTTAACGCCGCAGCGGACATTAAAGCCAGTAGCAGGATCATAACATAAGGTAAAAGTGCCGGTAAACGCGAAGATTTCATCTTCACCTCAATATAAAGACCATCTGGTCGCCAATTTCCGCTTTAAATGTTAGACCCAAAGTTTCACACTGGGTTTTTACGGCTGAAATATCCTCATAACTGGCTTTATCCACCAGAATATATTCGGCGCCGAGTTCCTTTAACAAGGATACACTCCGTTCATCCGGGAAGGAGGCTAAAACGGGCTTAATCTCCTGATATTGATGGGGCGGGAAAGCATTAAAGAAACCGCCGATATAAGGTTTATTATAAGTTAACGTGAAATAAGTCTGATCCTGATCTTCGGCCTTGATGAAGGGCATTTGTGCCACAGCCCCATCTCCGGGCTGTTCAGCCAGCCACAGGTCCACCGCACGGGGAGCCACTTCTGCGAACTGGGTAAACGGCCTGGGGAAAAAATCAATGCCAACCAAAACCAGAATCAACACCGTAACCGCCATTCGGCGCGCTGGACGAATTTTGGTTAATAACCAGGCGCTGCCAAAACCGGCCATAACGCTGAGCATTACCAGGTTAAAAGCGCCAAAACGCATTAATGCGCGCAGTTTGGCAAAAAATGGAAAATATTTAAACAGGAAAAAACCCGGCAATACGATCGGGAAATTTTCCTTGCCAATCACCGGTAATAAAAATGAAGGTGTCGTCAGGCGCACTACTTCGCCGTTCCAGTGTAAATCGATCCCCATCGCCAGGATGGTGGCCGTCAAAACGGACGCAAGCAAGACCGGCATCAGATGAGCGTGACCGGTTTCTTTCCGTTTGATCCAGGCCACCACTGCCAGAGCCAGAGCCGCCATTCCAACATACAGTGTACCCTCCACCCACATATCACGATTAAAGGTAGCCCCAACCCATTGGCCCCAGATAAAATGCAGGGTGGACGGCAGGAAAAAATCGCTCGGGCTGGCAGAATACATCTCGGTAATACCAATGCCGCGATCCGGCAAACCACCTTGACCCGCCAGGGTAACATATGGCAATATGGCTACGCTCACCAGTGGCAGAGCGGCCAGCCCCATCACCGACCAGTTAAGCCAGAAAATTTTCGTTTTAATCATCTTCCAGTTTACCCGGATGATATAAACCACGGCAAAAATCAGGCTGATAAACAGAGTCATGTAAAGATAATATTGTGATGTCCAGCCGATTAATCCCAGCGCAATTCCAGCCAGAATGGCCGGTTTCCAATTTTTCCTCTGCGGCTGAATGCGGTTTTGCTCGAGCAACTCATATAATCCCATGAAATACAACGGGAACCACTGAATGCCAACCAGGTTTAAATGCCCGATCAAAAAATGAGCAAAATGATAGGGCACAAAAGCATAAATTGTGCCTGCAATCAGGGCTGCATCCTGCCGTCCGGTCAGGCGTTCCACCCATAAATACATAAATAACCCGGCCAGCACAAACGAAAGCAGCATGGCGGCATTGTAAGCAAAAGTAGGACCACCTAAAAAAGCAAAGGGAACGGCCAGCGCCAGCATGATCGGCGTAATTTCCGTATAGGCCATGTTCCAGCCTTCCGGATAATTTAAAAACCAGACATCGAATGGATTAACATGCAGCTCAAAGAGCGCCTTTTTCATCCAGCCGATCATCCATACAAAATAAATATTATCCCCAATTTCTCCGATCATGGAATGCCCCATTTTGAGCACCAGGGGATAGGTCATTATAATGATCAAGACGCTGAAATAGAGGGTGAGCCCCACCCATTTTAAGCTAAATTTCAGGGGTTTTGAAAGTAACACAACAATCCTCTTTTTTAAAGCGGTCTCCGGTTTAGCGTACGGCGTTGAGAGCCAGTTCCAATGCCTTTATTCCATCATCCAGGCTGCATATAGATTCTACCTCACCTTTACACAGGCGAATAAAATGGCTCATTTCATCCATAAACATTACATTTCGTTCAAAATCAGCCGGCACAGGGTAATTTATCCATTGCCCATTGGCCGCCGTATATAAATTTACAGCCCCGTCGGCGTTGTTCCAGCGGATAAAACCATGTGAACAGATAATTTCCAGGTGATGATCCGCCGGGCGCTGGAAATAATCCAGATGCACTGAACCGACTGCACCATTGGCAAACTTAAGGCCAAATTCAGCAATGTCTTCCACTTCAACCTCAAGGTCACTCACCTTATTGCCTATCGACCAGAGCACCTCGGCGTCGCCCATCAACCAGCGCAGATAATCCAATGGATGGCTGAGGGTTAACGCCACGCTGCCGCCCAGGTCGGCGCGGGCGCTGTAACTGCGCCGATAATCTTCCCACGGGTGCCAGTCCGGCAGATATTCGCCCCAGTGCGCGCGTAAGGAAATTGGGCGGCCCACTTCGCCACTTTTTAATACCTGGTTAATTTTATTTAATCCCGGATGAAAACGAAACTGAAAACCCATTAACACCCGGCTGCCGCTCTTCTCTGTAATTTTTTTCAGGTCGGCCACCCGCTCGCGGTTGTGAGAGACCGGTTTTTCAATTAATAAATGACAGCCCTGTTCAGCGGCCGGAATGGCAATATCCAGATGGCAGGCAGTCGGGTTGGAAATGATAACGGCATCCGGGCGAGCATCCAATGCCCGTTGCAGGTCGGTTTCAACCTGAAATCCTTTTATCTCATCATCAGGCAGTGTGCTCTGGCGTGTGCGATATAACACAATATCTTTTTCGCCCAATGCCAGCAAGTTACGCATATGTCGGCGACCAATCGAGCCAAAACCTGCAATTAAAAATTTCATAACAAGTCTCCGTTTAGTTATTTCCGGTCAATGATGGAAAGTAAAAACTCACCGGTGTGTTTTCCGGCGCTGGCATCAGTATAGGTACATTCATTACGAATGAATGCCTGACGCGCCTCTCGATCGGCATTCGGATCGGTCAGGTACAGGTTAATCGCTTCGCGCAGTTGCTCGTTTGTGTAGGCCACCCGGCCTGCCCCGGCTTCACGGAAACGTTTATGAGTCGGCCATTCACCAATTTCTGAAAGAGCCAGTGAAAACCGGCCGGGTTTGTTCCAGCCCCCCACAGCATCAATACAGGCGCTCACAATCGGCCGGTCATGAATGGCAGCTTCCACCACCATAGTCGAATAAACCGTTGAAAACACATCCGAATAAGCCATCATCGAGGTCTTTTCCGGCATATCTTCACCCGAATAATATCCCAATTCTCCGCCCAACGGCACCGGTTCAACCACATGCACATGCGGCAATTCCCGCGCCAGTTGGAATACCTTTTCGCGTTCCCCGGCAAATAATGGCTCACTCAAAAAATGATTGGGATGCAGGCGAATTAACAACTGGCTGGGTTCAGCCAGTTGATCGTTGGCTACCAGGTGCGCCAACGCTTCAATATTTTGATAATTGGGCGAAAACGTTATAAAACTACACGCATAACCGATTAACTTCCGCTGCGGATCAAGATGGTGCAATTTAAAATATTCTTCCTTCGACATCAACCATTCGCGTCTGAAATACCCATCGTATGATGGAATCCCCCCCACATGCACGCGTTCCGGCGACCAGTCGTCACCATCCACCAGTTCCTGTTTTTGCAGCTCCGACCAGCATGAAACCCAATTCATGGGCGCGCCCGGCAAACTGTAACTGCTGGGGTTATCCCAACCGACAATGACGGCGGCGGTATTGATTCCGCGTTGGGCGGCCTCACGTAATAAATAACGATCAAAGCGCCATCCGGGTGTGCTGGATACCACCAGGTCCGGCTGGTATTTATCAAATAAATCAGCATAGAGATTCGGAATATATTTTAACTGTTGGCGGTAAACCCACTGACGCGCAGCTTTGGAGCGGCGCATCCAGTTGATCATCAATTTCATAACCGGCATCAACCAGCGCCGTTTGCCCGCTGCTTCAAAATCAACCTGGGCTATATGGCAGCGTAATGCTTCGGTATTTATGCGGTTGGATGCACCTTCAGCCCGCAGGAAATTTAACCAATACTGGCGGGTGGGATCAACTTCGTTAAAATAACGGCGTGCCTGTTTTAAACGTAAACCTTCAATAATTAAACCGGGTTGGCTGAAACGTTTGTTGAGTTGTTCAATCAGCCCGTCGTCGGTTAAGACCACCACCTGCACACCAGCTTCAAGCAGCGTTTTAACCACATCGCTCTGCAAAAAATATACTACTGCCAGCCCATGATCGGCGCTGATAAAAACTGTCTTATTTTTCGTTTTTTCCATTTTTTTCTCTTTATATTCACCGGTAAGTTTAACGATCGTAATACCAACGGAAGATGGCATCATAAGCTGCCAGGAGTGCTTTTTTGACCGGAGGAAAGTCCAGCAGTGCGTAATTTCCACTTTTTGGTTCTTTTTCCGTTTGGGCGCTGACACCGGGTAAATTGCGCAGTGTATTACTCATATTCATGGCCAGCGCTTCGGTTGGCATCAAACGTAAATACCCGGCTTCATTCATACGTTGGTCCAGTTGTTTTACCTGCCCCATCGGGCGGTCCATGCTAAAGGGCAAAAACTGGGCGATGACATCCTTGCGGGCTGTAAACTGCCAGTGTGATGCGCCGGCCACAGCCTGCACGCCTTTATAAGTCAGGTGCACATCCTGAGTACTGTCGTAATGCTGGCGAATTTCTTCTTCGCTTTGACCCAAACTCAGGTCAAATTCACGGAAAGTTTCAAAGGGAATAAAATGCCCTTCCTGAAGGTCAACCTCGGGGTTATTTTTTCCCCAGGCCAAGGTTGAACTGTAAAAATCGGGGTTGGTTCGGAATGGTCGGGCTGTCACCATGCCCACCTTTGGATAAGTCTCCAACAGCTCCAACGAGCGTGATAACCAACCTTTATAAAACAGGCAGTCGTTATCCGTATAGGCGATGATTTCACCGGGTGCGCCACCCAAAATGGCGTTCCAGGCGCCGCCCTTGCCCAAATTTTTTTCGGAAAGCATTAACATTTGAATGCGCCCGGCCTGGTGTTCATCCATCAGGTATTGACGCACCTCTTCACAACTGGCATTATCGAAAACCAGCAAATCAAAAGGCACATCCGTATTTTCGCGAATGGCATTTAAACAGGTTTTTAAAACATCCAACATATCGGCGTAAAAACCGCTGAGGAAGGGAATGTAATTTAAGACGGCCACGGTAACCCGGGCCGGTTTGCTGACTTCTTTTAAATATTTTGCGGGGTTTTGACCAACACGCATAAAATCGCTCCTCTAAGCCTTATTATTCGACTGCATCCACTTTCGTATATCTCGATAGGCACGCAGCGGATGTAGTATGGCATACATAATCTGCGCCAGTGTATAAGATTTTAAAACAACCAGAGGAAATATCTCCAGTTCGCGCCAGAATTTTTGAGCATTCCAGGGCATTTTTTTCACCTGGCCATTTTCCAAAACCGTATCGGTGTCGATCAATGTAAAGATGGTGCGCGGCCCTCCGGCCAGGCGTACGTTTTCATAGGTCTCCGGCAAACGGTAATGCGGCTGGCCATTGGGAAGATGACTGTAATCATGATCCTGGTGAATTATTTGGATATCTGCCGTCGCATCAATTGCCTTCCAGCCCTGCCGGCGCGCTTCGTAAATCATCCAGTTGTCCCAACCCGCGCGCCCAATGGCAAATTCGGGAATGGTATGGTAACAATTTTTCGGGAAAATAAAATAATCGCTGCCGCCGCGCGGGTGCAGCCGGCCGTTAACCTTCAGACGAGTTTTTAAACCCCTCTGCCAGTCGCCGGAATAATCAAGTCGTTCTCTAATATCCAGGTCCCACCGCTGACCGACCATTAAAAAACGTTCGGTTTGTGAAACCGTCTTTTTTATCGAGTCCAGGATTTCCGGAAATAAAATAATATCCGTATTGATGATCATGTATAAAGGTGTATCAGAGGCGTCGCGCGCCAGTTCAAACAGGGAACTGATCAACGGCGTGCCGGAAGAATTACAGCGTACATTCGGAATATGTTTTACGCCCAGTTCGGCAGTCGCCTCTGTTATACCTGCATCGCTGCCCATCACAATGACCTGCACGCTTTCACCCAATTGTTTCCAGGATGAAATTGCATTTCGCTGGATCGTGTCGATGTGCGGATTGGTGAACGGTTTTGGGGCTGTAAAAAGGGTTAATAAAGGAGTCATTATTTTTCCTTTTAAGATCGATGATCCACATCAAAAACGGTTTTATGAACAATATCGGCATTAATCCGGGCAATTTCCGGGTGATCTTCAAGATATTGAATCACATCCAACCAGTTAAATGAATTTGTTCCAAACTGTTCAAACACCTTGTTAATC
>JAJTBH010000134.1 GCA_021287005.1 Anaerolineae bacterium | reverse complement strand
CCACTTCGGCGTCGATATCACCGCAGCGGGTTGACATGACCAGGCCTTGCAAAGGGGTGTATCCCATGGATGTATCCAGCGAACGCCCATCTTTAAAAGCCACCACGCTCGAACCGCCCGTACCCAGGTGACACATAATCAGTTTTAACGATTCGAGGGGTTTACCAAACAATTCAGCCATCCGCGCCGAAATAAACTGGTAAGATAAACCATGAAAACCGTACTTGTAATAACCGTGTTTTTTAGCCAGGTCGCGAGGTATGGCATAAAAACGTGAAACCGGCGGCATACCGGCATGAAATGCCGTATCAAAAACCACAAATTGGGTTTTACCGGGCAGTTTTTCGCGGCAAACCTCAATCACACTGTACGAATTAGGGTTATGGATGGGCGCATAATGCAAAATATGCCTTAATTCGTCCATTACCCTTTCATCAACTTTTTCGGTGCGCACAAAATCAGGCCCGCCATGCACAATGCGGTGGCCAATGGCATCCACTTCGATATGTGTCTTTCTCAAAATCTCCAGAATATTTTCCGCAGCCAGGCGATGACTGGAAAGATCCGTAATTTTTGATTCACTTTTATCGCCCATTTTCCAATCAATTACCGCTTCGGCGCGGGTTTGGGTGGCCACATTTTTGGCCTTTCCCGTGATTAAAACATTCTCTTTTTGACCGCTCTTACATTGATATACCTTAAAACCTTGCGAAGAACTGCCACAATTAAAAATAAGGATATTCATTGATAAAGCCTCCGTCGTTTTTCCCTGCAACAGTTAAAAATTTGCCTGCCATCCGGGAAGATTTTGTAACTACGGGTAATAGCCACAACAATTTAATCAACCATCCCGCAGCTTGTAATAAAACTGGTTAATCCGCACCCGATTATAATGCCGCGCCGGCTCACTTGAGAACCGATTTTATGATTTTCCACGCCGTGATCACAAATTCAAAAAACCGGTATCCTTGTATAGGTGGATACCGGTTTTTAAATCTCTCTGTTATAAATTTTGGACGTCAAACTTTATGCTGGATGGTGTTTATGGCAGGGTAGATTTGCAGATAGGTTTGATATGCCTTTTCATACAGCTCCACTCGTTGCGGATTCGGCTGAACAACGTCCATGCGGTACGTCTTTGAAAAATTAACCACCTGATCGATCGTCTCAAAAACTCCCGTACCCAGGCCCGCCAGAAGCGCAGCTCCCAACCCGGTTGCCTGGGGTGTATCGGCCGGAAAGACGGCCATATTAAAAATATCGGCCTGTAATTGCAGCCAGAGCGGGTGCCGAATGGATGCTCCGGTAGCCACCAGGCGGTTCACGGGCACATTTAAAAAGCGCATTAAATCAAGCCCCTGTCGCAAGGCAAATACCACACCTTCCATAACCGACCTGATGATGTGCGCCTGCCCATGTTCAAGGCTTAATCCAATAAATGCAGCGCGGGCTGAGGAATCCATAACCGGGGTACGTTCACCAGCCAGGTAAGGCAAAAAGAAAATGCCCTGTCCGGCAGCCTCGACCTGTTGGGCCATATTTGCCAGCGTTTCATAAGACTGTCCCTGCCAGAACCGATCTCTCAACCAGCGCAAGGATAAACCGGCCGATAAGATGGCAGCTTCCATATGCCAGCGATTTGGTATGGCGTGACAAAATAAGTGCAGCCTTAACAAGGGGTCGTGAACCGGCTCGGACATGGGCGCAAACAACTGCCCACCGGTTCCGATGGTACATGAAACCAGGCCCGCTTCCACAATGCCTTGTCCCAGGGCCTGCAAAGACACATCACTGCCGCCAAAAACAAGCGGTGTACCCGCCAGCAGGCCACAGGCTGCGGCCATATCCGGCAGCAATCCGCCGCAAATTTCAGCCGACTCATGAATGGGCGGCAAACAATCTGACGGCAATTTCAACTCATGCAATAATGGTTCGCTCCAGCAGCGTCCATGCGGATCAAACAAAGCGGTCGACGAAGCATCGCTGGGTTCAGAACCCACCTGACCGGTCAATTGGAATCTTAAAAAGTCTTTAGGCAACAACAGGTATTTTATGTGCGCCGCTACATCGGGTTCATTTTCAATGATCCATAACCAGCCTGGCAGCATAAACCCCGTGGCTGGTGGGTTTCCCGTCCATTCCGCCAGGTTAGCCAGGCCGATTTGTTGTTGCAACCGGTCAACCTGCTTTTTGCTGCGCCGGTCGGCCCAGATAATTGCCGGTCGTAAGGCCCTGCCATCCTCCCCCACACATACCAAACCGTGCATCTGGCCGGCCAGGCCAATCCCGGCTACATGGGCCGGATTGAGATTGTTATTTTCCACAAGCCGCCGAACAACATTTAATGTAGCCGCCAACCATGTTTCGGGATCCTGTTCGGCCCAATCCTTTTCTGGGCTTAAAAGGGGATATTCTTCGTCCGTCCAGTCGATGATCTTTCCAACTGAATTAATTAAAACCGCCTTAACACTGGAAGTTCCCAGATCAATTCCAATTAAATAAAACGCGTGATCAACCGGCATAGTTAACCCTGTAAAACTTAAATTGATTTAAATTTCCCGTCTGTTGTTAAGCCGGGCGTGTTTGGGTGGACCCTCTTACGATCAACTGGCCTTTTAACACCACATGCAAGGATGCCTGGCTGGGATTTTCGATGCGTTGCATAATCAAGTCAACCGCCATACGCGCGATTTGATCCGTCGGTTGGCGAATGACCGTGATGGGCGGTGTAACCAGAGACATCCAGGCCACATCATCAAAACAGGCCAGACCGATTTCATCCGGGACTTTTAATCCCGATTCGTTTATTGCCTGCATCACGCCCGATAAAACTAGGCTGTCTGAAGTAAAAACCGCATCCGGCCGGGGCGAAGTGTTTAACAATTTTTTGGCAGCGATATAACCCTTCTCAATTCTGGGTTGGGTCACAATTAACTGGGGGGCATCATAACCCGCATCTTTAATGGCTTTCTCAAAACCGACCTGGCGTTCATATCCGGTGCTGACATCACAAAAAATTCCGGCGATTCGTTTATACCCGTTATCGATCAAGTGTTTGGCCAGTTGATAAGCAGAATCTTCATTATCAATAATAATGGTATCCACATCCAGGCCTTTTACCGAACGATCGTATAAAACTACCGGCAGGTCAATTCCCAACAGGGCAAAATTTTCGGGTGTTTTTTGAGTAGGTGAGATAATTATTCCGGCAACGTTTTTATCCAACATTTGTTGCAGGTAAAATAATTCTTTTTTATCATCCTCGTCCGAGTTGCACAGAAAAACGCTGTAACCTTCTTTATAGGCACAATCTTCCACCAAACGGCTGACATCGGTAAAAAAAGGATTACATACATCCGAAACAATCAGTCCAAGAGCCGTGGTTTGCTGCGAACGTAATGACCTGGCTATCTGATTGGGACGATAACCAAGTTTTTTAATCGCCGCCATAACACGTTCGCGTGCTTCCGCCGTGACATAAGGTTTATTTGAAAGTACACGAGACACCGTTGCCGTGCTTACACCTGCCTCATTGGCAACATCTTTTATTCTAACCATGTATTGCAACCTTCCCCGGACACGATATGCTTCTCTACCAACATTTTTAAACTCGAACCTGATATTTCCATCGAAAAACGAATGAAACAATCATAACACAGGTCGCTTATCCCTTACAACCAGGCTGTTAATTACCGGGCGGTCAAAAATTGATTAAATTCAACTTTTTCCCCATCCGGCCCACGCACCGTAAAAAACTTTACGCCATGTTCCCAAAATGGAAGAAATTTGGGGGCATCCGCCTCCAATATGTTCAGCCCGGCTTTCCGGATATCCAGATGCGCCTGATGGATGTCGCCCACGTTTAAAGCAAAATGATCCACGTGTCCATCTTCACGCCCGGCTACTTCTCGTCCCGTTTCGCCGGGTTGTTGGTACAGTTCCAGCGTAAAATCGCCAATTCGCAGCATGGCCACTTTTACCGGTCCAATTTCATCCAGGAACTCCTTTTGCATAACCGTGGTAAAACCAAGCCGGGTATAAAAATCCAGTGATCTTTCCAGGTTAGTTACCGGGATACCCAGATGTTGAAGTCCCGTGATATTGTTTTCAAGCATAAATTAATCTCCTTTTTAATTGATTGGCGAATTAAGTCTTAAATTGGACGGTTGAATCCAGCAATTCTTTTGCAAAACCGGATAAAACAACGGCTCGCCGCATGATCGTCCTTCCAGAAATGGCTGCGAACCGACATAACACAAATGCCGGCCTGCTTCGGAGGTGATCGCGTTCAGGCACTGAATGCTTTCATTTAATAATCCAACAACGCCATTAAAAGTGTCAATCCGATCTTTATCTAACGCTGTTACAAACCTGTCTTCAGGTTTGCATGTCAGGCTGAAACGATGGGTCAGGTTAGCCTGTGAAATACTCGAAACACCCAGCCCAAGCTCAAATAAATCCTGTTGGAACGGACGTGCCTGTTTTATTATTCGCCCGGTTTCAATCGAGGTTAACCAATGCAACCAGGCCCAATGGATTAACCCTCCCAGAAGGACGCCGGAACCTGTAAAAATTATTAATTTATCGATAAATGGATCTGACCGGAGGGCGAATAATAAACAACCCAGGCCGACAATCAGGATCGTAATTATGGTTAATCCGATCAAGCGCCAATGTTTTAGAGTTAACCTGTAACCAAAAGATAATTTATTATCTTCATTGCCTGGAGCTGATATTTCCGAATCCATTTTAATTCTCTCCAACAAAACCGTCATCAGAAGGTGTAATGATTAAATAATCAATTAAAAGCCTGAACCGCCAGAGCAATGGAACCCAGAACGCCGGCCCTACCCCCCAGTTTCGCCGGGACGATAAAATCCTCAATTTGGTTTAAGATTTGAGGGCTTTTCACATATCCATTTAACATGGATACGACTTCACGCTGAATCATGGGGAAAAGATGTTCGCGCTGCATGACGCCGCCGCCCAGGATAATCTTGCGAGGCGAAAGCAACACGATGGTATTCACCATCGCCTGCGCTATATAATTTGCCTCCAGTTTCCAGGCGGGGTGTTGATCGGGCATGGTATGGCTGCTTTGTCCCCAACGGGCGCGTATGGCCGGGCCGGAAGCCAGACCTTCAAAACAATCTCCATGATATGCGCAGAATCCCGCATATGGATCGGTTATTGGGTCGCGTTTTAAGATCATATGCCCCGCCTCCGGGTGGATCAATCCGTGCATCAGCGAGCCATTAAACAGGCCGCCCATGCCTATTCCGGTGCCGATTGTAAAATATACAAAGGGGGATATTCCGCCTGCATTTCCCCACAGATATTCACCCATAGCTGCCGCATTTACGTCCGTATCGATGACTGTCGGCATTTGCAGTTCGTTTTCTATCCTTTTTGCCAGGTTTACGTTTGCCCAACCCGGTTTTGGGGTGGTGGTGATATACCCGAATGTGGCTGAATCGGGGTCCAGATCAACAGGCCCAAACGTGCCGATACCCAGGCCCGAAAGGTTATGAATCTTTTTCTGTTCACGAAAAAAAGTTATCGCCTTTAGCAAGGTTTCTTCGGGGGTTGTGGTTGAAAACCTGCTTTCTGCAATCACCTCATCCGGTCCTCCGGCTATCATACAGACACATTTGGTACCTCCCGTTTCAATACCACCATATAATTTCATCTACTCCTCCGCAATGAAAAAACAAAATAAAACTACAAGCCCTCCGGATAAATGAACCGGGGCCATACCCTGGAATACCTTTAAACTTTGGATTCCTGTTATTCTTAAATTGTCACGGACAGGTTACATTCAAATTAATTTATGCCGCGTAGGACATGATGACTTCTTCGCTCGCTTCCGAGCGTGGCAGTTCTTTAACCATCCGGCCATCATGCATCACAAGAATCCGGTCACTCATACCCAGAATTTCCGGCAGTTCAGAGGAAACCATAATTAAGCCCACGCCCTGCTCGGTCAGTTGCGCCATAATTTGATAAATTTCCGATTTGCTGCCCACATCAATCCCTCGCGTCGGTTCATCCAACAGCAGAACTTTGGCGCCGATATTTAACCAGCGCGCCAGAATCACCTTTTGCTGATTACCGCCGCTCATATTTGCCACCAAAAAATTGGGGCCGGGTGTTTTGATTAACAGGGTTTTAATCAAGTTAACCACTTTGTTTAATTCTTCCTTCGGTCGGATGAAAATGCCGCCCAGGCTGATGGAACGTAAACCCGAAATGGTAATATTGACCCTGGTTGTCATCTGTAAAAACAAACCTTCTGATTTACGATCTTCCGTGGCCAGAGCAACCCGGTGGTGAATGGCATCCTTGGGTGATTTAACTCGAATATTTTTACCCATTAACGTCAGGCTGCCGTGGTGAGCATCGGCGCCAAAAAGGGCCCGCACCAGTTCAGTTCGTCCGGAACCGCGCATTCCAGCCACGCCGATAATTTCGCCGGCCCTTAACTGAAAGGAGACGTCCTCCAACACGCCGGGACGCGACAGGTGGTTAACTTCAAGAATGACATCACCGATAACGTTTTTCCGAACGGGATATACGTCTTCCAGGTCGCGGCCAATCATCATTTTTACCAGTTCCGGCATGCTCACGTCTTTAATATTGCGTGTGGCAATGAAACGACCGTCCTTTAAAACCGTTACACGATCGGCGATATCAAAAATCTCTACCAGACGGTGTGAGATATAAATTATGGTAATGCCGCTTTCCTTTAACGAGCGAATAACCTGATACAGTTTTTCCATGTCCTTCTCGCCCAATACGGCCGAAGGTTCATCCATAATCAAAACCCGCGATTGGTGTGCCAGAGCTTTGGCAATTTCAACCAGTTGTTTATCGGCCACCGAAAGTGTATCGATTAATGCGTCCATCGACAAATCAACGCCCAGGCGTGTTAATATTTCACTGGCAATTTGTTTGGCCCGCTGCCAGTCGACCATCGGTCCGCGAGTGGGTAACTGCCCCAATAGAATGTTTTCAACCACGCTTAAATGCGGGCCAAGGTTAAATTCCTGGTAAATGGTGGAGATGCCCAGTTTTTGTGCATGATGCGGATTGGCAATATCAATCGTTTTACCATCCAAAATTATCTCGCCCTTATCTTTCTGATAGGCTCCGGAAAGAATCTTGATCAGGGTCGATTTTCCGGCGCCATTTTCTCCCACCAGGGCATGAATCTCAC
This sequence comes from Anaerolineae bacterium, assembly GCA_021287005.1. Classification (GTDB taxonomy): domain Bacteria; phylum Chloroflexota; class Anaerolineae; order Anaerolineales; family Anaerolineaceae; genus JAJTBH01. Next base: position 2,391 of record JAJTBH010000134.1, on the reverse strand, counting down.
CTTGAGTAATGGAAAAACTGACATCTTCCAATGCCTTCACACCGGGGAAACTTTTACACAATCCGTTTAATTCAAGAATGGAATGGTCTGAGGTTGGGTTCATTTAATTAACTCCTTAATTGGTTCAGATCCATCAAAATATTTATTTTCCGCGATGTGATAAAACATCCACCGTTACCGCCAGAATAATCAAAATACCCGTAATGAGCATCTGGAAAATGGAAGGAATACCCATCAGGGTTAAACCATTAATAATCACCCCGATAATGATGGCTCCAACCAGGGTTCCCAACAGGTTTCCACGGCCGCCCATTAAACTTGTTCCGCCCAACACAACCGCCGTAATACTGTTCAGGTTACCATCTGTGCCCGCATTTGGGTCACCCACACTGGTACGCGCAACCAGCAGCAAAGCTGCCAGACCGTAAATTAAACCTGCCACCGCATAAACGCCAATTAATACCTGGGTCGTATTGATACCGGCCAGGCGGGCAGCTTCGGGGTTATCACCCACTGCATAAACCTGGCGGCCCAGCGTGGTGTATTGCAGCACAAACCAGGCAATAAAAAACAATACCAGCATCAAAATTGTTCCATAGGTAATATCTGTGCCGGCCACTTTAAAGGTTGTACCCAAAAAGGTCATTGCTTCGGGAAGATCGGTGATGGTCTGCGCATTGGATGTAATTAAGGTTAGAGCCTGTGCAATACTTAATGTACCCAATGTCACAATAAAGGGGGGAAGGTTAACATAGGTAACCAATAAACCGTTAAGTAACCCGATCATGGTGCAGGTTAAAAGCCCCAGGAAAATGGCCGGGATGGACGGAATATTATAATTAACTGCCAGGGTTGTCATGGCAATGCCCCCAAAAGCCATGGACCAACCATTGGATAAATCAATGCCGGAAGTTAAAATCACAACGGTCTGACCAATGGCCAGGGTGCCAACCACCAGCACCTGCTGCAAAATCAATGAAAAATTGCCGGGGGTTAAAAAACGCGGTGTACGTGTCGCAAAAAATATGCTGATTAACAATAATGAAAGCAAAGGACCGACGGCCGGTTTTGAAAAAATATCTGATAAACGAAAGTTTTTCATAGTTTTGTCCTGAGATCAGAGATGGCGGTATAAATCCCGAAGGATTAAATACCGCCATCAGCTAAAATGTTATAAGATTATTTGTTACCCCAGCATTTTTCCAGACCCACTTTGGAATCAACGCTGTCGACGCCGCTCATGGGATTGTCGGTGATCAGGGCCACGCCCGTGTCGGTGTAACCGGAGGCTCTGGTGCCATTGACCACATAATCAACGGTGGCATCCACACCCATCGAGGCCATCAGCAGAGGATACTGCTGTGAGGTGGCGGCAATCTTGCCATCCACAATACCCTGCACACCTTCGCAGCCGCCATCGACTGAGACGATCATCACATCTTTTTCCTTGCCGGCTGCTTTTAAGGCCTGGTAAGCGCCAAATGCGGCCGGTTCGTTGATGGTGTACACCAGATTGATGTCGGGATCTTTGGTCAGGCAGTTTTCCATGGCAGTCTGGCCCTTGGCCTGGTTACCTTCGGTGTCCTGCGAGCAGACCACTTCGGCCGAATTGACGTTATCCGGTGCGGTGGCATCCACTTTCGCCAGTCCCATGCCCGAGATGAAACCGTTGTGGCGTAACACACCCACGGTAATACCCGGTTTCAGATCCAGGGTGGCGATCTTGAGGGTTTTGCCCTTCATCGCTGCCGCTGCATACTGGCCGATTAATACACCGGCTTTGAAGTTGTCGGTCGCGAACAGGGCATCGGTTGCTTCCTGGGGATCGGTCGGGGTGTCGAGTGCAATCACCATCACGCCCGCATCACGTGCTTTTTTGATGGCCGGTACGATGGCTTTGGTGTCGCCGGGGGTAATCATGATACCCTTCACGCCGGCGCTGACCATGTTTTCAATCGCGGTCACCTGGGTGGCATTGTCGCCGTCAAATTTGCCGGCGGCGGTCATCAGTTCGGCGCCCTTGGCTTTCGCTTCGGCTTCAGCGCCTTCCTTCATCTTTACGAAGAAGGGGTTGGTGTCGGTTTTGGTAATTAAACCTACTTTGACGGAATCCGCAGCGGGAGCAGCGGGGGCAGCTTCAGAAGCGGCGCTGGGAGCAGGTTGACAGGCCGTAACCAGAAGTGCTACGACAACAAGCAGCATCATAGACCGAAAGAATTTACTCATTTTCTCTCCTCGACTTTTTTATTATTTTTTGAGAATCAATTGGGAAATACACAACACAAAAAAAGGATTTTTTGGTTAATTTATCAGGACCCCTCCTTTGAAATAAATTATTTTATGTAATCGATATCAGATCAAAATCATTGTAAACGATTTCAATAGTAGAGT
>JAJTBH010000133.1 GCA_021287005.1 Anaerolineae bacterium | reverse complement strand
GCGCCCGATCAAGTTTTTGGTAGCCAACCAGCCGACGCGCGGCCTGGATGTGGGCGCCATTGGAGGCGTTCAACGTCTATTGTTGGCACAACGCGAATCCGGCGCCGCTGTTTTATTGATATCTGAAGAGTTGGAAGAACTGCTCACTTTAAGTGATCGGATTTATGTGATTTACGAAGGTAAAATCATGGGTGAAGTTAGTGACGGAAATGTCGAAAAAATCGGCTTGATGATGACCGGCACACCTTTAGAAGAAATTCAGGAAAAAGGAGAAACACAACATGTCTGAAATTGATTCTTCCGTTCCTGTCAGACGAAACCGTTTTCCTTTTGCCATTAAAGTAGAGCCGCGCCAGTCGGATGTTCCCGGATGGTTCCCGATTGTTATTTCATTGGGCGCTGTGGTGGTTGCCCTGTTAATCGGCGCAGTAATCCTGGCAATTGTCGGCGGCGATCCATTAAAAACTTATGCCCATATCGCCGAGGCCTCATTTGGCAGCGTGGGGGTTTTCTCAGATACCCTGGTTAAAGCCATTCCGTTGATTCTGGTCGGTCTGGCCTGTTCACTGGCTTTTCGCATGCGCCTCTGGAATATTGGTGCGGAAGGTCAGTTTTTCCTGGGTGCGTTTGGTGCCAGCGCGGTAGTATTAATTCCGCTGCTGCCCAAAGATACACCCCAATGGGTTTTCATTATCGCCATGGCAGTCGCCGGTATGGCCTGCGGTGCGCTCTGGGGTTTTATTCCCGGCTTTTTAAAAGCAAAATTTAACGTTAATGAAGTTATATCCACATTGATGTTAAACTACATTGCCATTGCCTGGAACAATTATTTTATTTATGCCGTCTGGTCTGAAAGCGGTTTTCAGATGTCAAAAATGTTCCCCAAAAACGCCTGGCTGCCGCGCCTGGCGGATTATGCCAAGGATATTCCGGCCTTCCGCGGGTTAACCCTGCATTTTGGCCTGGTGCTGGCTGTAATTGCCGCAGTTGTGATCTGGATCATTTTATACCGCAGCCAATGGGGTTATGAAATTCGCCTGATTGGCGATAATCCGCGCGCTGCACAATATTCAGGCATTTCAATCAAACGTAATACCATTCTGGTTTTAATGCTCTCAGGCGCACTGGCCGGTCTGGCCGGTATGTCTGAAATCAGCGGTGTGGTTCACCGGCTGCAGGGTTCCATTTCCCCCGGTTATGGATTTACCGGTATCATCGTTGCATGGCTGGCAAAATTGAACCCCTTGGTTGTGATTATTGTCTCCATTTTGTTTGGCGCATTGATCCTGGCCGGTCGTGAGATTCAACCTTCGGGTGTACCGAAACTGATTCAGGGTATTATTCTGGTCTGCCTGATTTCAGCCGACTTCTTATTACGCTATCGGGTTTATATAACCCGTGTGGATGCGGAGGAATAACATGGACCTTGTTATCATTTTACATGCCGGCGTTGCAACGGGGACCGTGTTGCTGTTTGCCACACTGGGTGAAATTTTTGCAGAACGATCCGGGGTAATGAACCTGGGTGTGGAAGGTATGATGTTATTGGGCGCCATGAGTGCCTTCAGTGTTACACTTGCCACCCAAAACCCATTTCTGGGTATTCTGGTTGCCATGTTAACTGCCGGATTAATCAGCCAGATTCATGCCTTTATCTGTGTTACTTTGCAGGCCGACCAGGTCGTGAGCGGTTTATCATTAACCTTTTTGGGCACCGGCATCAGCCTGGTGTTTGGTGAAGGTTTAAGTAAAGCGGGTGCAGTAAATTTACTGCCCGTGGTTTCCATTCCATTACTGGCGAATATCCCGATCCTTGGAGATATATTTTTTAATAACCAGAGCGTCATGGTTTTTGCCGGCTATCTGCTTTTCCCGCTCTGCTGGTATTTTATCAATCATACTCGGCCGGGACTGCATTTACGCGCGGTTGGTGAATACCCGGCGGCAGCCGATGCCCTGGGGGTTAATGTCTTTCAATTGAGATATTTTTATGTCTTCCTGGGGGGTGTTTTGGCCGGTCTGGCTGGGGCTACGCTCTCATTGGCAATTTCTCCGGGCTGGTTCAGTGATCTGACAACTGCCGGTCAGGGTTGGATTGCGGTTGGACTGGTAATTTTTGCCCAATGGGACCCGATGAAGGCCGCTTTTGGCTCGTACATGTTTGGCACACTGCGCCGATTAATTCTGGATATCCAGGGTGTCACCGTGTTGTTTGGTGGCATAGCCAACCCGTTTTTCTCTAACCCGTATTACGGCTTTTTCCTGCAAATGATTCCATATGCTTTTACCATCATCGTGCTGGTATTAGGGTCACATGAGGCGATGAAACAGCGAATCGGTTCGCCGGCAGCCCTGGGGCTGCCCTATATTCGCGGCCAACGCGGATTATAAAGCCGGTTTTATTTTCTAAAAAAATATATTTAATCAGACATCCCCTTTTGTTTTTGAGGGGATGTCTGACAATTAATGCATTATAATTAAGTGGTAAATTAAAGTTGACGGTTATATGATGTTTGTCACAAGGTAACCAAAAATCTCACCAGTATAATGCTATTAAATGGGATCCGCCTATCCTGAAAGGATAATAACATGAGCCAAAAAAATATCGCCGGGTATATGTGTTCTCTTTGTAAGAAGGTATTTGATGCAGGTGATGAGCTGTACACCTGTCCGGAGGATGGGGGAAACCTGGATGTACTTTTGGATTATGATGAAATTAATTCGTGTTGTTCTCCCCAAACGATTATGGATAGCAGGGAATCTTCTTTGTGGCGTTACCTGCCATTGCTGCCGGTGTCTGACCCGGGCGGCCAGGATACACCCATTCACCAGGCCGGGTTTACACCGACCTATGCTCTGGATGGGCTTAAGAAAGAACTGGGAATTAATAATTTTTGGTTAAAAGATGAAAGTCGTAACCCGACGGCATCTTTTAAAGATCGCGCCAGCGCCGTCGTCGTGGCGCGCGCTCTGGAAATTAAGGCAGATGTTGTGGTTACGGCATCAACCGGTAATGCCGGTGCGGCCCTGGCTGGCATGTCTGCGGCTGTGGGGCAAAAAGCGGTCATTTTTGCACCGAAAACAGCCCCGCAGGCAAAAATAGCGCAATTGTTGGTGTTTGGCGCACGCGTTATTTTGGTGGATGGCAATTATGATCAGGCTTTTGACCTGACGATTGAAGCTGCAAAAGAGTTTGGATGGTATTGCAGAAATACAGGTTTTAACCCATTTACCGCAGAAGGCAAAAAGACGGCTGCGTTTGAAATTTGGGAACAGGTTATAAAACCCAATAAACTGAATAAACCGCTTTCCGTTTTTATCCCGGTTGGAGATGGTAATATTATCTCCGGCATCCATAAGGGATTTAAAGACCTGGCGGCATTGGGCTGGTTGGATATTTTTCCGCGCCTGTTCGGCGTTCAAACGGTGGGGTCTGCCGCAATTGCCAATGCATTTTTTGCAGGCAATGAAACGATTATCCCCGTTGAAGCCAGTACAATTGCGGACAGTATTTCGGTCGATTTACCGCGTGATGGTGTCAGAGCCGTTCGTGCCGTTACTCAGACCGACGGCGCTTATATTACCGTGGAAGATAATGATTCACTAAAAGCCATTGCCGAACTGGGGCGTTTTGGGGTTTTTGCCGAACCGGCAGGCGCAACGGCTTTCGCCGGTTTTAAGAAGGCGCTTAAAACAGGGCTGGTTCATGGTGATGATCCAATTCTTGTATTAAATACCGGCAGTGGATTAAAAGATGTGCGGGCTGCCATGCAGGCTGTGCATGAAGCTCCCGTGATCAAACCCACGCTGGATGCATTGAAGACATTTCTAAAAGGATAAGGCAATCAGAATGTTACCGACTTTTTCAGTCATCGTACCTGTGTATAATGAAATTGGCTGTCTGCAAGAGCTGTATGACCGGCTCAGCAAGGTATTGGATTCCACGAATGAATCGTGGGAAATTGTGATGGTGGACGATGGTTCCAGGGACGGATCCACGGAAAAAATACTGGCCTTAAGTGCGGCAGATAAACGCGTGCGGCCGGTGATTTTTGCCCGTAATTTTGGACATCAAATTGCCGTTACGGCCGGACTGGATTATAGCAAGGGGCAGGCCGTTGTCATCATCGATGCCGATTTGCAGGATCCCCCGGAAGTTATCCTCGATTTAATCAATAAATGGAAAGAAGATTACCAGGTGGTATTTGCCGTACGCGCAGAACGCGAAGGGGAAACCTGGTTTAAGAAAATCACGGCTTCCATGTTTTACCGCCTGATTTTCCGTATCACGGATGTAAAAATACCACTGGATACGGGCGATTTCAGGTTGTTGGATCGCAGTGTAGTGAACGTGATGAATCAAATGCGTGAACGGCACCGTTTCTTGCGGGGAATGTCTGCCTGGATTGGTTTTAAACAGATCGGCGTGTCCTATAAACGCGCCAGCCGGTTTGCCGGCTCAACCAAATACCCGTTCAAAAAAATGTTAATGCTGGCTTTAAACGCCATTACCAGCTTCTCTTATTTTCCTTTACAGATGGCTACTTATCTGGGTTTTATCGCCGCTGGTTTGAGCATTCTGGCAATTCCGGTGGTGATGATCGAGCGCCTGGCAGGAGATCAGGCGTTTATCGGGCAGGCCACCACTTTAATTGCGGTTTTATTCCTGGGGGGCGTACAGTTAATTTGCCTGGGTATCCTGGGAGAATATATCGGCAGAGTGTATGACGAAGTAAAAGGACGTCCGTTGTATATAGTCAATGAAAAAATGTCAGGTATTTCAGAAAAATCAGGAGAATAAAATGGCTAAAATTGATCTATCAATTCATCAGGACCGCCTGGCCAGAACGGTAAAGCTGGCGCGCGAACGGAATATCATCATCCCAACTTTTGCGCAGATGAAAAACCCGGATTTGATTCCGGCATCGGTTAAAGAAGAACTGGGCAAAATCGGTTTGTGGGATGTCGCCCCGCGCAATCTGTTTAGAATTAGCTGGAAAAATGAACAGAAAGCTGCCGGTGGTGTTTATGGTGATGTGAATTATATCGAGCTGCCACCCAGCCTGACGGGTGTTCCGGCGCGAATTATTGCTATGATCGGTAAATGGTTCCCAACCGGCGCGCATAAAGTTGGCGCCGCATTTGGGTGTCTGGCGCCGCGCCTGGTGACCGGTCAATTTGATCCAACAACGCAAAAAGCCGTATGGCCATCCACCGGCAATTACTGCCGCGGCGGCGCTTATGACTCCAAACTTCTGGGATGCCAATCGATTGCCATTTTGCCTGAAGGAATGAGTAAAGAACGTTTTAACTGGTTAAAAACGGTTGCGAGCGAAATCATTGCCACACCCGGCAGTGAATCAAATGTCAAAGAAATTTTTGACAAATGCTGGGAACTGCGTAAATCGGGTGAAGATTTGATGATCTTTAACCAATTTGAGGAATTCGGCAATTACCTGTGGCATTATGAAGTGACCGGCCATGCCATGGAAGACGTATTAAAAAAAGTTTTGGGCAGTAAGGGTAATTATCGCGGCGTCGCTTTAACAACCGGATCGGCCGGCACAATTGCCTGCGGTGATTATTTAAAACAGGTGTTCCCGACCAGTAAAATTGTGGCAAGTGAAGCCCTGCAATGCCCAACCCTGCTTGAAAACGGTTTTGGTGCACATCGCATTGAAGGCATTGGCGATAAACATGTGCCCTGGATTCACAACATTAAAAATACGGATCTGGTTGTGGCGATTGATGACAATTCCGTTGTTAATGTTATGCGTTTGTTTAACGAACCTGAAGGCAAGGCTTATTTGGCCAAAAAAGGCGTACCTGCCGAAGTGGTCGAACGCCTCAACCTGATGGGCTTTTCCGGTATTGCCAATATGCTCTCGGCGATTAAATTCGCAAAATATTATGAAATGGATGAAAACGATGTGGTGCTCACCGTTTTAACCGATTCGATGGATTTGTACGGTACACGCATTGAAGAATATCGACAGGAAATTGGCGCGTTCACAGCTTTTGATGCGGCTGAGTCATTCGCTCGCGATTTACACGGTGAAAGCATTGATCATTTGATTGAATTATCATATGCCGATCGCCGGCGGGTGCATAACCTGAAATATTACACCTGGGTGGAACAACAGGGCAGAACCTATGAGGAAATTGTGGACCAATGGTACGCACCCGATTACTGGACTGAGATTCAATCTCAGGCGGCTGAAATTGACGATTTGATCGTTGATTTTAATAAACAGGTTGGTCTGCTTAAGTAACAAAAAATACTCCCTCCCGCGTTTCGCGGGAGGGAGTAATATTATAGGCAATATTATGTGCATCCCAAACGAAGCGGATATTGTTTTGGTAGCGGTTATGCCATCCAGGCGAGATTTTGAAATTGCGCGGATTCTGGGCTGGTACCGCATTCCGCTTCGTTTTGCACCAAAATTTGTGGATGTGGATTGTCTCGCTTTTTACCAGACCACAGCTTTTGGGGCCGAACGACAGGGAAAAATAGAATATATTGCGCGAGTTAAGGGATATGAATTAACCACACGCCGGGAATTATTTAAAGATGAGCCCGATCACCCCCGTGTTAATGAGGAATATTACAAAATTCAGATAGGCCCTGTACAGCAATTGGAAAAACCGTTAAAGGCGGGCCGGTGGAAACGCCTGACATTTTTGTTTACCCTTGGAGATGTTTTTAACACTGCCCAAACCATTGATGACCTGGTTTTAAAATCGGATCAACGCCAGATTTTATGGAAAACGGTGCGCGAGAAAAAGGGAAAAAATCAATATCACGTGCCGGATGATGACCTGGTCAATTTTAATATTGAACAAGATTTACTGGAATTTTTGGGCGGATGGAGTAAGATTGTAGAAACAAGCGCTTATTATCCGGATTAGAGAGGAGTATCCTTATGGCAACAATCATAAAAAACGGATTGATTATTACGGACTCGGAATCTTATCAGGCCGATATCTTAATTGAAGGTGAAAAAATATCCTTGATTGGAAAGGATTTAAATACAAGTGGTCAGCACGTGATTGATGCAACCGGCAAATACGTTTTACCCGGCGGGGTGGATGTGCATGTACATTTGGATCTGCCCATGTTCGGCACCGTTTCATCGGATGATCATTATACCGGCATGAAAGCCGCTGCATTTGGCGGGACTACCAGTGTTATCGATTTTATCCCTCAGGATTTAAGCCCGTTGCGGGCCAATATTGAAGCCTGGCAGGCAAAAGCTGCACCCAAAGCGGCAGTAGATTATGGTTTTCATATGAATATTACCCGCCTGAACGAACAGGTGAAAAAAGAAATGGCGGTTTTACCGGAGGAAGGTATCACCAGTGTAAAAGTTTTTACAGCCTATAACGGCCGCTTACGCCTGCAAGATGGTGAAATATTCCAGGTGATGCGCGTCGCCAGAGAACTGGGTATTCTGACCATGATGCATGCCGAAAATGGCGATGTAATCGATTTGTTAATCGCCGAGGCGCTGGCGCAGGGTAAACATTCTCCCGAATGGCATGCGCGCACCCGCCCGTCATGGGGTGCAGTTGAATCAGTGTTGCGCGGTGAGGCGCTGGCGGCTCAGACGGATGCCATGCTTTATATCGTCCACATGAACGTTGCCGGTGAAGTTGACCAGTTGGAATATGGTCGATCCAAAGGCCTGCATGTAATGGGCGAGACCTGTCCGCAATATTTATTCTTTACCGAAGAGGATTTAAAACGACCAGACGGCTCAAAGTGGATATGTTCGCCGCCTATGCGGGCGATAGAGGATAATCAACGCCTCTGGGAAGGTATTTCAAAAGGCAGTATTCAGGTGGTCAGTACGGACCATTGCCCGTTTTATTTTAATGGCGCTCAACCCATTGAATATGAAGGAAAGATGGTCGCGATTCCGGGCAAGGAACTGGGTAAAGGCGATTTCACACAAATTCCCAATGGATTGCCCGGGGTGGGTGACAGAATGCCGGTCATGTGGAGTTATGGCGTTAATACCGGAAAACTCAGTATGCAGCAATTTGTTGCATTACACTGTACCAACCCGGCCAAAGTATTTGGCCTTTACCCGCGCAAGGGCGCCATTTTACCCGGTTCTGATGCGGATATCGCCATATGGGATCCACAAAAGGAAGTGCGGTATGGGGTTAAAGTCGCTCAACATCGCACCGACTATAACCTGTATGAAGATTGGATGTTAAAGGGATTTCCTGAAACCGTTTTATTACGCGGCGAAGTGATTGTTAATGGGAAAGAATGGCTGGGGAAACCCGGTAAGGGGCAGTATTTAAAACGTAGTTTGCCAAAAATGCTGTAATAAATGGTATATTAACCCTTACAAATTATGATTATTTTATTACCAGTTGGTATATTAATCCTGGCCAGTCTGGCAATTATTATTCTCCAACAATACAAGGTCGGCGTGGGTTATGCCTGGTTTATAGCCGCAGGCGCCGCACTTGTATCCTGGGGAATTATCCTTGCGCTGCATTGGTATCCGGTCATGCCCTTTACGATTGAGGGCAGCGGACTGGCAAAAGAGTTTAATACGCTTTTTGCCTTTCAAATTGACCTCTTTTCCTTTCCTTATGCTTTCAGTCTGGTCACGCTGGGTTTAGTGGTGGTCATCACCGATCTGGCGCGTTTTCAGATTCATAACAACAATCCCTGGTCGTGGGCGGCTATGCTGGCCATCACCGGCACAGGATTGTTGGCCATTTATGCCGTTTCCCCGCTGACGATAATCTTCACCTGGACCATCATCGACCTGATTGAGATGGCTTTTATTATCCGCAGCCTGGATGAAGACTCGTTAATTCTTGAGAATATTCTGGCCTTTGCCGCCCGAATTGGCGGCACCATGATGGTGGTAATTGCCGCATTTTATAGCCGTTCGCTGGGGCAGGAATTGATTTTGAGCAGTGTTTTACCGCCGGTGGGCATTTTTCTGCTGATGGCAGCCGGCTTACGACTTGGAATTATTCCCCTGCACCTGCCTTATCGTGAGACGGGTGTGCGCCGCGGACTGGGCACGGTAATTCGCATGGCAGCCCCCGCTTCAAGTCTTGTGGTTTTGGCGCGTTTGCCCGGTGATATTGTTTTACCTGAATGGGAAACGTTGTTGGAAGTTTTATTAACCATTACCATGTTATATGCCAGTTTAATGTGGTTGATGGCGGAAAATGAAATTGTCGGACGACCATTTTGGATTATTACCCTGTCGGCGTATACTTTTGGGTGTGCCATACGATACCAGGCCGGTGCATCCATCAGCCTGGGGATTGGTATGTTGTTATCGGGCGGAGTGCTCTTTTTGTATTCGGCGCGCAAAAAAAACCTTTTATTTATCCCGTTGTTGGGTTTGCTGGGCATCAGCGGCTTGCCTTTCACACCACTGGCCAGCAGTTGGCAGGGCCTGGTTGGGGGACAGGGGGGATTTTTGTTCAGCCTGGGTTTTGTGATTTCTCAGATTTTGCTGCTTTCCGGCTATTTGCGGCATGCTGTGCAACCGGGTGACTCGTATGATGAAATGGCGCGCTGGGCGCAGATTTTGTATCCCATCGGGTTGATTTTGCTGGTTGTAGCGGAA
>JAJTBH010000132.1 GCA_021287005.1 Anaerolineae bacterium | reverse complement strand
ATCATTGTGCAGCCACCCGATGTTTTGCTGCCCCCCGACCTCGCCGACAACCCGCCTCCGCCCGAATGGCTGTTGGTGGCTATTGGTTATGACCCTGAACAGGTCAGTCAATGGGTGAAACCGGGCGACCTGGTTGCATTTGACAGCACGCCGCTCAGGATGGGCGAAAACCTTTTATCAGGTCACAGCCTGGATGATCGTGCTTCAATTGCCGCCGTTACGGTATGTTTATCCGAATTACAGCATGTGCAGCACGCGTGGGATGTGATTGCCGCCGCTACCGTGCAGGAAGAAGAAACCTTTGGGGGCGCCTACACCTCCTCATTTGCCGTAATGCCCGATATTGCCGTCGCCATCGACGTGACCTTTGCCAAAAGCCCCGGCGTTTCGGATTACAACACCTTCCCGCTGGGAAAAGGCGTGGCGCTTGGTTTCGGCCCCAATATCCATCCGGCAATTTTTAATGCCTTTAAAGAACTCTGTATTAAGTTGGACATTCCATATCATACGGACGTCATGCCTGCACATTCGGGGACCGATGCTTATGCCCTTCAGGTAGCCGCCGAAGGTATCCCGACCATGGTATTAAGCATTCCCCTGCGGTATATGCACACTCCGGTCGAAACCATCGACCTGCGTGATGTTCAGCGTGCCGGCCATTTGCTGGCAGAGTTTATCGGAAACCTGAAAAGCGATTTTATCGGCACCATCACCTGGGATAAATAACCATGAACCGGCCTGAATTCTCCACATTAAATATTCCCCAACTTGGCGAAACACAGATTGCCCTGTTGGAACGATTAAGCAACGCCTGCGCCCTATCAGGGGATGAAGGCGAAGTTCGTAAGTTAATAATTGATGAAATTAAACCCTTTGCAGACGAGCTCAAAATAGACGCTCTGGGTAACGTTTTAGCCACCCGTAAAGCCAGAAGTGCCGCCCAACTCAAAGTATTATGTTCAGCGCACATGGACGAAGTTGGTTTTATGGTTGTACAGGACGAAGAAAATGGTTTTTATCGATTTGAGATCATTGGCGGCATTGATATCCGCCAGGTTCCCGGTAAACCGGTCTGGATTGGCAAAGATCATATCCCCGGTGTGATCGGGGCCCGACCCATTCACCTTCAAAAAAAAGATGAGCGGAAATCCACCCTGGCGCTTGAAAACCTGCATATTGATTGCGGCGAAGCCGGCAAAGTTAAACCCGGCGATCGAGTGGCCTTCGCCACACGCTTCCGCCAGATCGGCCCAAGTTTGCTGGGTAAAGCCCTCGATGACCGCCTGGGTGTGGCTACATTAATTGAATTATTTAAAAACGCCCCTGACCATATCGAATTTCAAGCTGCATTTACCGTTCAGGAGGAAATCGGGCTGCGCGGCGCTCGTGTCGCCGCCCATGCTTTTAATCCCGACCTGGCCATTGCCATCGATTCGACACCCGCGCGAGACCTGCCCGCCTGGGATGAAAGCGAAAATGCAAATTACAATACGCGCCTGGGTGAAGGCGCTGCCATCTATATCGCCGATTCGAGCACACTCTCCGATCCGCGTTTGGTGAAACATCTTCAAAACACCGGTGACAACTATAAAATTAAATATCAGTTTCGCCAGCCGGGCGGCGGCGGCACGGATGCCGGCGCCATGCATCGTGTTCGAACGGGCGTGCCAGGTCTGTCTGTTTCAGTTCCCGGCCGCTACGCCCACACTGCCTGTATGCTGGCGCGTTATTCAGACTGGCAAAACACTTTTGCCCTGTTATATGCCGCATTGTTTACCATCTCGCCTGCCATTTTTGAAGAACCCAGGTAAAATAACCGGGGTCATTTATAAGAGGATTAATCCATGAAATCGCTTGTTAAAAATCTGGTTGAAACCGCCGCTCCATCCGGCTTTGAAAAACCCATTCGTGACCTTATCCTGGCTGAAATTGGTGTTTCCAGTACAGATCAGCAAATCGACGCTCTGGGAAATCTGATCATCCGCAAGGGAACACGCACGCCTACAGGCAAGCGGATCATGTTGGCCGCTCATATGGATGAAATCGGCGTTATGGCCAGTTTTATCGATGAAAAAGGTTTTATTCGCTTCACAAACCTCGGCGGGGTTTTTCCCGTTCATTGTGTTGGCAGCCGTGTAAAGTTCCTTAACGGCGTTGAGGGTGTCATTGGCATGGACAAACTGGATAAACCCGGTCTGCCCACTTTATCGCAGTTGTTTATCGATGTCGGTGCTGCCAGCCGCGCTGCCTGCCCCATAAAAATCGGCGATGCGGCCGTTTTTGAGCGGCCTTTTGCCGTTCTGGGTGAACAATGGGTTGCCAAATCTCTGGATGATCGTATTGGGGTGGCTATTCTGATTGAGACATTTAAACAGTTAAAAGAAACGCCGCATGAAGTCTATTTTGTCTTCAGTGTTCAGGAAGAAGTAGGCACACGCGGCGCCACCACAGCCGCCTATGGCATTGATCCCGATCTGGGTCTCTCGGTGGATGTTACCCGCACCGGTGACACACCCAAAGGTATAATGATGGAAGTGGCGCTTGGAAAAGGTCCCGCCATTAAAGTTCGCGACAGCGGCATGATCTCTGATCCGCAGTTGGTACAGGCTCTCAGCGCCATTGCTGAAAAGTCGTCCATTCCGTACCAGCTTGAGGTTCTTGAAGCCGGCACAACCGATGCACGCGCCATTCAACTGGCCCGCTCCGGTGTTCCTTCCGGCTGCGTTTCGATCCCCTGCCGTTATGTTCATTCCCCTTCTGAAATGGTGAATGAAAAAGACGTTTATAATACAGTTAATCTTTTGGTGAAATTTTTAAGCGAGTCTTTGCCGTTTTAGATGAACGCTAACTCCTTTTTTAGTAAGCTTGTTTTTTGCGGGCTGTGTTTTTCCTTCCTGACCGGTTGCGACAGCATTGATCACCTGCCGGATACTTTCAGGGCGGCTGCTACACACGCGCCTGAAGCACATCCCACGGAGACACCTTCTGCCGGCAATCTTACCACCCCCACCCCGGCCGGTGCTGTCATCACCAGTTCTGCCACACCCGATCCGGCTCAGGTTTTAACCGTCTGGCTTCCCCCCGAACTGGACCCCAAGAATAACTCTACTGCCAGCCAGTTATTCGCAGCTCGCCTGAAAACTTTCGAGGACCAACAAAACCATATTCAGATTCATGTCCGGATTAAAAATGCCAGCGGAACACAGGGCATGCTCGATACGCTCGCATTAACCCGCGCCGTCGCTCCATTGGCTTTGCCATCCGTAGCAGTTTTGTCATACCTCGATCTCGGCTCCGCCGTACGCCAGGAACTGGTTTACCCCATTGATTCAATTTCATCCCTGGCGGATGGCAAAGATTGGTATCCTTACAGCCAGGATATGGCGCATGTTAATCAACAATGGTATGGGGCACCTTTCAGCGGCGATGCGCTTGTGCTTGTTTATCGCGGCGATGGAATTAATATTACGCCGGAAAGATGGGAAGACATTCTGGCATATGGTCAGCCGGTATACTTTCCCGCCGCAGACGCCAATGCATTAACCATACTGGCGCTTTACCAATCACTTGAGGTGAATGAAAATCGCTCCATCAATCCGCAGGAATTAAACGAAGATAACCTGGTGCGTTTGTTTACATTCTACCAACGTGGAGCACAGCGCGGCGTTTTTCCATATTCTCTTTCCCAGTTTGACCGGTTTGAACAAACCTGGGCTGCTTACAACAATCATCAAACACGCTGGGTCATTGCCTGGGCGTCCGATTACTTAAAGTCAGGCAACGATGGGTCCGATGTTATTCCCCTTCCTGGTTTAAACAATACCCCCTTTACCCTGGCAACCGGCAGTCTGCTGGTGTTAACCGAGCCCGATCCGGCCCGCCAGGCCGCCAGCCTGCAATTAATCGATTTTTTGACCAATCCCGACTTTTTATCCGATATTAATCAAGCCGGCGGCACACTCCCTCCGCGCATTTCCGCGAACCATTATGCCAGTGATACCCGCAAAAAAGCCTTTGTCGAGCATGTTTCTTTATCGGCTTATGTCCAACCGGTGCCGGGCACTTACAGTGATCTGGCTAAAGACTTAAATGATGCTACCAACCAGGTCATTCGTTTCCGCTTAAACGCCCAGGAAGCCGCCCAATCCGTTATGGATGGACCCCAGAAAGCGCCTTGATAATGAAAAAAACTGAACCTCAAACCTCACCCACCGGTGAATATAAAAATCGTTTTAATGTCAGGTCGGTCATTACCACACTGTTGATGATTTTATTAATCACCATTGTCGTGTTATGGAATCCGATTGAATTTCGTGCACAACGTCCTGCGTCGCAGGCACCCAATCCTCAATCATTAACCAATGCAAATTCCCAGACCATCGCCACCACCCTGCCCACGGACATTACCGAATACCGTGAACAGACCAATGGCATCGTTTTGGGCAGTGTCATCATGGTAATTATCGTTATTGGCGGAACATTGAGCGTGATTCAACGTAAAAGTTGATCTTTTTTAATTTTTTCGCAACTAAAAACATCCTGTGCCGTATACATCTTTAGGACACAGGATGTTTTTGTGTCTTAAAAGATTAAACTTTTTTTCGGAGGAAATAATGAAAAGCAAGCTCTCCATAACCCGATTGATCTTGATCATACCTGTCCTGGCAGCCTTATTGGCCGTCAGTTTTTTGCCGGTTCAGGCGGCTGTCATTGATGATGACGGCATCATCGAAGCCAACCAGGTTATTGACGATGATTTATTAATATCGTCTGCCAGTATCAGTATGGATGGCACCATCAACGGCAACCTGCTGGCTGCCGGCCGTAATGTGGTCATTAATGGTAAAGTCAACGGGGATGTTCTGGTTATAGCCAATAACCTGATCATTTCTGACACGGCCGAAATCGATGGTAATATTTTTGGCGGTGCCGGCATTATTACGGTAAACGGCAAAGTGAACGGCAGCATTTTTGGCGGCAGCCGTGAATTATATTTAAAAGACGGCGCCAGTCTGAGCCGCAACATTTATTACGGCGGTTATCAGTTAAGTACCACTGCCGAAACGGATGTAAAACGTGATATTTTTGCAGCAACTTATCAGAGTATTCTGAACGGATCTGTCGAACGCAATGTCAACATATCTTCTGCTGCGGTTGAAATAAATGGAAAAATTGGCAAGGATGTCAATTTACAGGTCGGTTCACCGGATCAAAGTGAAGCAGTCAGTGTTAAACCTTATTTATCGGAAGACACACCCAAACCGCTCCAGCCAGGGTTAAAAATCTCAAAGGATGCCGTTATCGGTGGGAAGTTAACCTATACCAGTTCCAGTGATCAATCAGCCCAATTTATTGCCACACCGCAGGGTGGTGTCGTGTACCAAACCCCGGTCCCCTCAGAAACCGAAAAACCGGCCCAAACGACAGCCCCTGTGCAGCCGGCCACGCCCGAATGGGTGGGCAGCCTGGCCAACATTACTTTTGACATCATTCGTAATTTCTTTACACTTCTGGTTCTTGGCGCTCTGGCTTTATGGTTAATTCCCGATATTTTTAAGAAAACCAGTGAATTTGCCCAGAATAAACCCGGCCAGTCCACCGGTTTGGGTTTCCTGGTCATCCTCGCCGGTTATTTTGCCGCATTTTTAACCGTAATTGTGCTGATCCTCGTCGCTATCGTTTTATCGTTGATTACCTTAGGCGGGTTAAGCGCGACCATCTTTGGCGTGGGTTTCTCAGGTTTGTCGTTTATCATGGCTGTCTTTACCCTGTTGATTACTTACGGAAGCAAATTGGTTGTGGCTTATTTGATCGGAGGGTTAATCATCAAAAAACTGGCTCCCCAGGCCAGCCGTCCCGAAATATGGGGGCTGGTGATCGGCATCCTGTTATATGCCCTCTTCCAGGCCATTCCTTTCTTCGGCTTCTTGATTAATCTTTTGATTACCTGTGTGGGTGTTGGCGCCATCTGGCTTTATTTTACCAGCCGCAAATCACAGCATTCTGTGATTGAAAACGCTCCGGTTATCTGATAAAACCATAAAAAAATAAAAACAGGAGGAACAAAATTGTTTCTCCTGTTTTTTTATGATTATTCAATTTTCCAGGCCATGAACGGCACAATCATCTCTTCAGCGCTCAAACCGCCATGCCGTCCAATCAGCCTGTTGTCATGGTTTTTCCACCACAAATAGGCCCCACCGCGCGGAATGCCGACCCAATCACCCAGGCGCTGATGTAAAAGCGGGTGATACGGACCGTTCCCCAACAAACCGGATGATAAAAACTCACTCCCCGTTATCAAATCAAAAGAGTCTCCCCAGGCATCCTTCATATAATTGAGGAAACGTGTTTCTTTTCCCGAGCGCACAAAAAAACTGGGCAGGCGGCTTTCACCGGTCGGCTGCATGGTCAGGATATTGTTTAATTCCGGGTGATTTCTCAAATCATAAAGGGCATCAAGAGGTGTGTGGATTCCGCCGTGATCGGCGGTTAATAACACCAGCGTTTTCTCGCCGCGTTTTGCCTGTAACGTATTAATCAATAAGTACAGACTGTAAAAAAACCGTTCCAGTTCCAGGTCGATGCGTTCATCCTCCGGGCCATACAGATGCATGAGTGTATCTACCAACGACCAGTAAACTGCGGTAAAAGTTTTTTGACCGGCCTGCGAAGCCGCAAGGCGGTTTAACGTCAGGCGTGCATCTTCAAGCGAAACATACGGCTGCACCTGCGCGTCAGGCATATGCATGACGGTTAACCCCGATTGCACCAGGGCTGCGTCGATTAAAAATGTCGTTTGTACATTCTGTTGTTTAAGGTAGGCGCTCAACGGCTGCACCGGAATAAACTGCCCGGATTGAAAACCCGCCCGTCCCAGGCTGCCTACTTCACTCCAAAAAGCCACCGGGCTTTGTTTGATCATATTGGCGACCAGGCTGTATTCTTTTAACCACAACTCGTACCCCACAATACCGTGTTCGGCCGGGGCACTACCCGTCCATAGGGAGGTTAACGCCGCCGCAGTTGTACTGGGTGTAACGCTGGTCAGTGAAAAAAGCAGGCTGTCTGCCAACAAATCATCCCGCACGGCTGGAGACAGGATGTTTCCCTGGCGCGCCAGTGCCCTTTTCAGAATATTTAACCCAAGCCCATCGGCTACAAATAACAAAACATGATCGTAAGTATTATTTATTTCCTGGTGAAACAACGGCGCCAAAGCCAAACCGCGCTCCGGAACGTTCAGCCAGCGGCAAATACTGTTGGATATATTGATCAAGGATGTTCCTGAATAATCAGGTTTTACCCACTTATTCCTAAAATAATCAAGCGATAAAGCAGCGCTGTAATCTTTCATGATTGATTTCCTGAAACTCGACGAATAAATTGTCTTTTTGAATTAAAAAGACCTTATAATCATACTATAAGATTTATGGTTTTAGATTTCGGACGGTTAAAAATTTTACGCACAAACCGGATTCGAATAATAAGCAGTATAATTACAAAAGAGTTATTAATCTTTAATAAAGTGTCTAATCACAACTGATTAATCCAAAAGAACATCATTTTCATCGAAATGAGGGTAACGGGAAATTATGCGTCGAGAGGTATTAACCTGGAACGATGTGGATAAACTGATTGATCATTTAATTCCACAATTCGATATTGAATTTGATGTCATGGTAGTGGTAACCCGCGGGGGGATCATCCCCGGTGGTATGCTGGCGGAAGCGCTCAATCTCACAACCATCCTGACGGCAGCCGTTGACTTTCCGGCTGAAATGAACAACGAAGATCAACATAAACAACAAACGCGTTGGCTGGCATGGCCCAAATTTATTCAATTTCCCGAAGATACCTTGCTGGAAAATAAAAATACGCTGGTGGTTGACGATGTTTGGGGTTCAGGTAGAACCATTACTGCCGTTAAAAACCGCATCAGTGCAGCCGGAAGCAAAGTTTATACCTGCGTTTTGCATTTTAACCCGTATCGAAATTTATTCGGAGCGCTGCGCCCCGATTTTTATGCCGCTACGACAGATGCCTACATCATTTATCCCTGGGAAATGCGCCGTGGGAAAGAAGGTTTGCTCATTCACAGCGACTTTTAAGCCAGCAGCGCTTTAATATAACTATCAACCATCTCTTCCGCGCTAAACAATCGTTCCGCTCGCTGGCGTGCAGCCTGCCGGTATTGAGGCAGGTGTGCCAGTATCTCCATGGCCGCCTTTGTTAATGCGGCCGTATCCGGTGCTTCCAGCTTCCAGTGATCGCTGCCATAAGGCACCGCTCTGCCCGCTTCATCCCCAAGCAGTTCCGCAATCGAGCCCGTATCAAAACCGACCACGGGCAATCCGCAGGCCATAGCCTCAATGACAGCATTGGGACAGGCTGCGTTTAGTTCAGCCGTATACATCAGGTGTGAGGATTGGTCGATGCCCAATATATCTTTGCGCGGCACAACACCCATAAAACGCATGTCCACATCCATAGCCCGGCTCCAGAACACCTGTTGAGCTTTGGGCACATCTCCAACGATTTTCACTTCAACCAACCGGCCGGATAAACGTTGAATGCCGGCTCCCAATTGGTGGGCAATTGCCAGGCCATATTCATGGCCGCCGCCCAGGTGACCTTCGACAACCAGCAGTTGAACTTTTTCATCGGGTATCTGATAAATATCTCCCGGGACAAAAGCCGTGGTATCCACGCCGTTATAAACCACATTTTCTTTCGCAGACGTCGATTGGTACATCCGGTTCCACCAGGTCTGGCTGAAGCGGCTTTGATAAACAATTGCATGCGCCAGGTGACGGCGAATGCCGGCCAGCAACATGTTGTTCCGTTCGGAATTTAAGTAATGGCGCACGCCGGTAAAACGCAGTCGATGCACCCAGTTCATACCGTTTAATCGCTGAACAATGCGAACGCCGCGCTGCCGTGCGCGCCAGAGGTCTACAACCCGGCTGCTGCCGCCAATTAATAACACCACCTCACAGCCCTCCTCAAGAGGATGCTGCGCCAGGCTGATGCCGCGTTTTTTTAATCCGTCCTGCATTTTCAGGTAGAACGAAGTCGGACCGCCCACGCCGCTTAAATGCGGCCAGAGGCAAACTTTTCCTTTAATGGACTCAGATTCTGACATTTTTATGTTTTACCACGAACGACCGTCGCCCAATAAATGCAAAACAAAACCTTGCGCCTGCCAGGCGGGTTTGTCCCAGGCTTTAACCACATCCAACACCTGGCGGGCAGGCGTCAGTTTGATTAAATCTTCAGGTTTAATAGCTTTAATGGATGAATGACCGACAACCAGCAAAATCAACTCGGCATCCGCCAGGGCTGCACCCAGATCGCTGCCGGCATTAATTTCCTGCAATCCCATCTCCGGTTTATAAAACGGGTCGTAACAGCTTACCAAAGCACCGGAATTTATCAGGGCATGGGCAGCTTCAATGGCCGGGCTCTCGCGCATATCATCCACATCGGCCTTATAAGAAAGGCCCAACAATGCCACACGACGTCCCTTAACATCACCGTCGAAAATGCGTTCAACCAATCTGACCAGAAAATGCGGTTGAGAATCATTCACCTGGCGTGCCGTTTTAATGAGCGGCGTTAATTCGGGGGCGGCTTCGACCAGAAACCACGGGTCCACGCTGATGCAGTGCCCGCCCACACCCGGGCCGGGGTTTAAAATCTTAACCCGCGGGTGCAAATTGGCAATCGAGATGGCTTCCCAGACGTTGATGTTAAACAGGTCGGCCAGGCGCGAAAACTCATTGGCTATGGCAATATTGATATCGCGATA
>JAJTBH010000131.1 GCA_021287005.1 Anaerolineae bacterium | reverse complement strand
GATGTGGGACATGTTACTTCCGGTATGTTCTCACCCACCACCAAAAGATATCTCGGCATGGCGCTGATTCCCCGCAGCTTTTCTGCCCAGGGCAGTGAAATCGAAATTATCATTCGCGACAAGGCCGTAAAAGCCAAAGTAATTAAAAAACCGTTTTATGTTCCGGTTTATCGACGCTAATTATTTTTAAATAAAGAGGAGAATTTATCATGACTATTGATCCCAATGCCCGTTATTCAAAAACCCAGGAGTGGGTGCGCAAAGAAGGCAATTTAATGGTGTATGGTATTACCCATCATGCCCAGGAATCCCTTTCGGATATCGTTTTTATTGAACTGCCCGATGTTGGCGCCAGCTTTAACCAGGGTGAAGCTATTGGTACAATCGAATCGGTCAAGGCTGCTTCCGATCTCATTCTGCCGATGAGCGGCAAAGTGGTGGAAGTGAATGGCAAACTGAGCGCTGCCCCCGAGACAATCAATGCCTCACCTTACCAGGATGGTTGGATGATTAAATTCCAGGCCACCCAACCCGCAGAATGGGATGGGTTGATGAGCCCTGAAGCTTACCAGCAATCTTTAGGAGAATAAGCATGCCTTTCTTACCCAATAATGTCGGTGACCGGCGGAGCATGCTTGCGGCGATTGGCGTTCCTTCCATCGCCAGCCTGTTTGCAGATGTTCCGGCCGAACATCGTTTCCCTGAATTAAAACTGCCCAAGGCCGCATCCGAAATTGAGATTCTGGATGAATTAAAACAAATGGCCGGCAAAAATAAATCGCTGGGCGGTCTGGCCAATTTTTTGGGCGCAGGCGCTTATAATCATTTTGTTCCCAGTGCGATTCCTTTCCTCACCGGTCGCAGTGAATTTTCAACGGCTTACACGCCGTATCAACCCGAAGTGAGCCAGGGCACCTTGCAGGCTATTTTTGAATACCAGAGCCTGATGGCCGCTTTGCTGGGTATGGATGTGGTGAATGCCAGCCATTATGACGGCGCAACGGCCATGGCTGAAGCTGCAATCATGTCGATTAATGTTTCCAACGGCAAACGCAAAAAGATAGTCGTTTCACCGTCCGTGCACCCTCATTATCGCCAGACATTACGCACTTATCTGCCCACCGGGCAAATTTGCGGCGATGAAGACCTGCAAAAAGGCAGCCTGGCCGATCTGAAAGCTCAACTGGATGGCGATACCGCTTGTTTAATCGTTCAAAATCCCAATTTTATGGGTGAACTTCTGGATGTCAACGGCCTGGCCGATGCGGTACATAAGGCCGGCGCTTTGTTGGTAGTAGTGGCCAACCCGGTTATCAGCCTGGGTCTGCTCTGCCCTCCGGGTGAATACGGCGCCGATATTGTGGTGGCCGAAGGCCAACCCCTGGGCGTCGGTTTGAATTTCGGCGGTCCCTACCTGGGCATTTTTGCCACCCGCGAAAAATACATGCGTAAGATGCCGGGACGTTTAATCGGAAAAACCACCGATACACAGGGACGCACCGGTTATGTGTTGACCCTCAGCACCCGTGAGCAGCACATTCGCCGTGAGAAAGCCACCAGCAATATTTGCTCGAACGAAAGCCTGGTCGCCCTGACTGCCGCCATGTACCTCGCATATATGGGACGCCAGGGTCTGCGTGAAGTGGCCGTGTTGTGTTATCACAAGGCGCATTATGCCGCTGCCGAAATAAGCCGGTTGAAGAATTTCAAAGTGCTCAGCACAGGCCCATTCTTTAATGAATTTGTGGTGTCATGCCCGAAACCCGTGGATGAAATTAACCAGGCCTTGTTGAAAAAAGGTATTCTGGGTGGTTACGACCTTGAAAAAGATTATCCGCATGCCACCAACCAGATGCTGCTTTGTGTCACCGAACTGAACAGCCGAAGCCAGATTGATGACCTGGTTGCAGGTTTGCAGTCGATTTAGGAGTATAAAATATGTACTTACAACCTGAACCTTTAATCTTTGATCTTTCTTCCAAAGGGCGCAAAGCTTACACTCTGCCCGATCTGGATGTTCCGGCGGTACATTTTCCGGAAGGTTATATTCGCGACGAAGTGAAATTGCCTGAAGTAAGCGAATTGGATTTCGTGCGCCATTATATTCATCTCAGCCAGAAAAACGTCTCCGTTGATTCAGTCTTTTATCCTCTGGGTTCCTGTACTATGAAATATAACCCGAAGGTTAATGAAAAAGCCGCTTCAATTGAGGGTTTAACCGAAGTACACCCGCTGCAAGCCGAAGAAAGCGCCCAGGGCAGCCTCGAACTGATGTATCGTTTGCAGGAATCATTAAAAGAAATCACCGGTTTCGCCGGTGTTACCTTACAACCGGCAGCCGGTGCACATGGCGAGTTTGCGGGTGTGTTAATTATGCGCGCTTACCACCAGAGCCGGGGTGATGTTAAACGTATAAAGATGCTCATTCCCGATTCAGCGCACGGCACCAACCCTGCCTCGAGCGCCATGAGCGGTTTTGAATGCGTTCAAATTCCTTCCGACAGCCGTGGTAATGTGGATCTCGAAGCGCTCAGAAAAGAATGCGATGATAGCGTGGTTGGTCTGATGTTAACCAACCCCAACACGCTGGGTCTCTTTGAAGAGAACGTTCTGGAAGTTTGCAAGATCGTGCATGAATGCGGCGGCCTGGTTTATGGCGACGGCGCCAACCTGAATGCCATTATGGGCATTGCCCGCCCGGCCGACCTGGGTATTGACGTGATGCATTTTAACATGCATAAAACCTTCTCAACACCGCATGGCGGCGGCGGCCCGGGCAGCGGCCCGGTGGGTGTGAACCAGGACCTGACCGTATTTTTACCCGGTCCGATCGTTGCCAAAGTGGGCGGTTCTTATTGCTGGGTTACTCCTGAAAAATCGATTGGCAGATTGAAGTCGTTTCATGGAAATTATGGTATCATGATTCGCGCTTATACCTACATCCGTATGATGGGTAGCGAGGGGCTGCGGATGGCCTCGGAAGATGCCGTGTTAAATGCCAATTATCTCAAAGTTAAAGTTTCTCCACATTATAAACTGGCGATTGATCGCCTCTGCAAACACGAATTTGTTGTACACGGGGATATTCCCGGCACCGACGTGCGCGCACTGGATATTTCAAAACGCCTGATTGATTATGGTTATCACCCGCCGACGAACTATTTCCCATTAATTGTTCACGATGCTTTGATGATTGAACCAACCGAAACTGAGAGCAAAGAGACAATGGACGCATTTGCCGAAGTTCTGGCAAAGATTGCCGAAGAAGCACGTACTCAGCCGGAACTGCTGCACGAAGCCCCGCATTTTACCCCGGTTACCCGTCTGGATGAAACTCAGGCAGCCCGTAACCCAGTCTTGTGTTATCGAGGCTAAACTTATATCTGTTTGAAGGAGAAAACATGGCATTAGATAAACGATTAAATGCACGCGACATATTACAGCAGCAAGATCAGCAGGTATTTGACGCCATTGAGGCCGAATACGAACGCCAGAATCACGGTATTGAACTGATTGCTTCTGAAAACTATGTCAGCCCGGCTGTTCTGGCTGCAATGGGTTCCGTGTTAACCAACAAATATGCCGAGGGATATCCCGGCCATCGTTATTATGGCGGCTGCCAGAAAGTGGATATTGTTGAAAACCTGGCAATCGAACGTCTTAAACAATTATTTGGCGCCGAACATGCCAATGTTCAACCGCACTCAGGTGCGCAGGCCAACATGGCTGCTTATCTGGCCCTGGTAAAACCGGGCGATTGCGTGCTGGGTTTGAAGCTTGATCATGGTGGTCACCTGACACATGGCGCTTCATTTAACACGAGCGGTAAACTGTATAATTTCGTTCATTATGGCGTTCACCCTGAAACCGGTCACATTGATTACGATCAGGTAGCCGAACTGGCCGAAACAAACCAACCCAAGTTGATTGTGGCCGGCGCCAGCGCTTACCCGCGTTTCTTTGACTTTAAACGTCTGCGTGAAATCGCTGACTCGGTAGGCGCGTATCTGATGATGGATATGGCGCACATTGCCGGTCTGGTTGCAGCTAAACTGCATCCCGACCCGGTGGCATATTGCCATGTGGTCACTTCAACCACCCACAAAACCTTACGCGGCCCGCGCGGCGGTCTGATTCTGTGCAAGGAAGAGTTTGCCAAAAAGGTTGACAGCGCCGTATTCCCCGGCGTGCAGGGCGGCCCGCTCATGCACGTTATTGCCGGCAAGGCAGTGGCGTTTGGTGAAGCTTTGCGCCCTGAGTTTAGCGTTTATGCCCAGAATATTCTCAATAATGCCCAGTCTCTGGCAAAAGGCTTGCAGAGCGAAGGCATTAACCTGGTCAGCGGCGGCACCGATAATCATTTGATGCTGGTCGATCTGCGTTCGGTTGGCGTGAGCGGCAAAGATCTTGAAATTGCTCTGGATCAGGCCGGTCTGCATACCAACAAAAACATGATTCCGTTTGATCCGGCCAAACCGATGGTGACCAGTGGTGTTCGCCTGGGCACCCCGGCTGCTACTACCCGCGGTATGGGTGAAACTGAAATGAAACGGATTGCACATTGGATTGGTGAAATTGCCCACGATGTGCAGAATACGACTTTGCAGGAACGCGTCCATAACGAAGTAATCGAAATGTGCTCGCACTTCCCCGTGCCGGCATAACCAACACGTATCAAACCGATTGCAGGAAATTATTTTCCTGCAATCGGTTATTTGTTTTCAAAACCTGAAATATTTACGAATTTATCCTCTTTCTTTCCGGGTGAGGCCAGAAAACCGTACCTGTTATATAAACGCGCCAGTTTCCGGCAAAAAAGAGGTGAAGAAAATAAAAAATATCGTTAAGGAGAGGAAAAAATGGACAATCGTGCACATAACTTTAATGCGGGTCCTGCCGTATTACCGGTTTCTGTATTACAACAGGCTCAAGCGGAAATGTTGGATTATCAAGGCAGCGGCATGTCGGTGATGGAAATGAGCCATCGCTCGAAAGTGTTTGAAGAAGTTATTCAAACAGCCGAGGCAGATTTGCGCGAATTGATGGGCATTCCGCAAAATTATAAGGTGATGTTCTTGCAGGGCGGGGCGCATTTACAGTTTGCCATGATTCCTGCCAATTTACGTGCAGCCGGCGTGTCGGCCGATTATATCGTTACCGGCGCCTGGGGAAAAACAGCATACAAAGAAGCCGTTAAAAGCGGTCTGGTGCGCATGGCTGCCAACACCGAAGCCAGCAACTACAATCGTGTTCCCGATGCCGGTGAAATCGATTATGATCCCAAAGCCGCCTACGTTCATTTTACCGCCAATGAAACCATCCACGGTGTGGAATGGAAAAATGAACCCGTGCCTCCGCAGGGTGTTGAGTTGGTTGGGGATGTATCTTCAGACTTCATCAGCCGCCCGATCAACGTCTCAAAATACGGTTTAATTTATGCCGGCGCGCAGAAAAATGCCGGACCTGCCGGTGTGACCGTTGCCATTATCCGTGAAGACCTGTTGGGTCGCACGCCGGCCAACCTGCCGGTGATGCTGGATTATAAAATCATGGCCGAAAACGGCTCACTTTATAATACTCCCCCCTGTTATTCCATCTATATTGTCGGACTGGTGTTAAAATGGTTAAAGGGTCTGGGCGGTTTGAGCGCTATTGAAAAAATGAACCGCGACAAAGCCGCGCTGGTTTACAAAGTGATTGATGAAAGCGGCGGTTTTTATCGTGGCCATGCCGTACCTGAAGCCCGTTCCAATATGAACATTCCTTTCCGTCTGCCTACCGAAGACCTGGAAAAGAAGTTCGTAAAAGAATCGGAACAGCGCAGAATGGTGGGCTTAAAAGGCCATCGTTCAGTGGGTGGTTTGCGCGCTTCAGTTTATAATGCCTTACCGCTTGAATCCGTTAAAGCGTTAACCGACTTTATGCTTGAATTTCAGAAGAATAATGGATAATAGATAAATAAAGCATCAAACGAATGGGAGATTGTAATCATGGCATGGAAAATTTTGTTAACTGACGGACTGGAAGAAAATGGCCAGGAGATTTTAAGAGCTTCGGCCGAAGTCGTAAACAACCCCACCATCAGCGCAGACGAACTGCTGCAGGTTGTGGGTGAATACGATGCTTTGATCGTTCGCGGCCGCACCAAAGTGACGGCAGCCGTGCTCGAAGCCGGTAAAAAGTTAAAAGTTGTCGGTCGTTCAGGTGTTGGTGTGGATAACATTGACCTGAATGCTGCCAAAGAAAAGAAAGTGACTGTGGTTAACGCCCCGGTGGCTACTTCCATTTCGGTGGCAGAGTTAACTCTGGCGCTTATGCTCTCAATGGTTCGTGAAGTGTCACGCGCCGATGCCGGTATGAAAAACGGCAAGTGGTTGAAAAAGGAAATGGAAGGCGTTGAACTTTATGATAAAACCGTGGGCGTGATCGGTTTTGGCCGCATCGGACGCCTGGTGGCTGAACGCTGCCATGCCTTCGGTATGCGTGTAATCGTTTTTGATCCGAAACTGTCATCCGATGAAATTAAAATCCGCGGCGGCTTTTCGGTGACATTTGAAGAATTACTGGCCCAGTCCGATTTCCTCAGCCTGCATCTGCCATTAAATTCTGAAACACGCGGCATGCTCGGCGCTGCCGAATTTGGAAAGATGAAAGACGGTGTGCGGATCATCTGCGCCGCACGCGGTGGATTAATTGATGAAGCGGCTTTGTTGGCCGGTTTGGAATCGGGCGAAGTGGCCGGCGCTGCTCTGGATGTGTTTGCGACAGAACCCCCCGGACAGACCGCTCTGGTTTCGCATCCGCGTGTGGTTTGCACACCGCATGTGGGCGGCCAGACGGTTGAAGCTCAGGGTCGCGCTGCCGTTGATATTTCCAACGAAGTTTTATCGGCGTTACGTGGTGAAACTTTGCGCTGGAAAGTGGCCTGATAAACCCATTTTGGAAAATAACACCTCCCGGTTGATAAGATCGGGAGGTGTTGCATTTAAGCCGTGAATACCGGTTTTTTATTTCTTGTAACGACCTGTAAAAGAAAACAATCGCACAATTCAGACGGAGATTGGACATCCATTGCCTTATTCTTATCCTTTCCTTATGCATTCCTTATGCCCTCCTCATATCTTTATGTTAAATTTTAAATACTGACAGAGAACGTTTAATCCTGCGTTATTGAGGAGTTCATTTTATGGTTAAGGCTTACCCGCAAATCGGTGTCCAGATTCCGGACATTCTGCTGCCAAAAGAACCGATCAACCCCCAAAAATGGGCCGTGATCGCCTGCGATCAATTTACCTCTCAACCTGAATACTGGCAAAAGGTTGAGGCTTTTGTCGGCGATTCACCTTCAACCCTGCACCTGATATTGCCCGAAGTTTATCTCGGTAAACAGGATGAAGACGTACGGCTTAAACAGGTGCTGGCTTCGATGAAAGAATATCTAAATGCGGATATTTTTTCACATCACCAGGAATTAATTCTGGTTGAACGTGAAGTTGACGGAAAAACACGACACGGGTTGATTATGGCGCTTGACCTGGAAATGTATGATTTTAAACCGGGTTCGGCCAGTTTAATTCGCGCCACCGAAGGAACGATTTTGGATCGCCTGCCGCCCCGGATTAAAATTCGCCAGCAGGCTTTAATTGAAGCACCGCACATCCTGGTTTTAATTGATGACGCCCAAGGGACGGTCATTGAACCGCTGGCTGCGCGTAAGGGAAGTTTAAATAAATGTTACGACTTTGATCTGATGCAGTCCAGCGGGCATATGCGTGGTTATCAGATAAACCAGCCCGAGTTGGAATCACAGGTGTTTGCTGCGCTGAGTAAGTTGTCTGAAGCGGAGACGTTTAAAAGTAAATATGATCTGAAAGAGGATAAGCCCGTTTTGCTCTTTGCCGTGGGTGACGGTAATCATTCACTTGCCACGGCCAAATCGGTATGGGAAAAATTAAAACCCAGCGTGGGTATGGACCATCCGGCGCGTTATGCCCTGGTTGAAATTGAGAACGTGCATGATGCGGGCCTGGAATTTGAACCCATTCACCGGGTGCTCTTTAATGTAAAAAAGGACATTAAAACAGACCTGAATAAATATTTTGAAGGCCGGATTTCTTTTGAACCATTTAAAGATAAAAAAGCCTTGCTTGCCAAAATTGCTTTATCCAACCCGGATAA
This sequence comes from Anaerolineae bacterium, assembly GCA_021287005.1. Taxonomy (GTDB): domain Bacteria; phylum Chloroflexota; class Anaerolineae; order Anaerolineales; family Anaerolineaceae; genus JAJTBH01. The sequence goes on along the minus strand of JAJTBH010000131.1, from coordinate 1,701 downwards.
CCATTATCTCGGTCTGGTTTATCCACAGGGCTGTGAATTGCTTACCATTCAAAAACCAACGGCCAACCTGGCGGTTGGCACATTACAACCCTTCCTGGATAGCTGGGTAAAGGAAGGAAACGCAGAACAGATTGATTATGTTCATGGCGATCATGTTGTGTTTGATCTCGGTAGCCGGCCGGGGAATGTGGGGTTCCTGCTGCCGACTTTATCAAAACAGGATCTGTTTAAGACCGTTATTTTAGACGGATCTCTGCCACGCAAGACTTTCTCAATGGGTGAGGCCCATGAGAAAAGATTCTACATGGAATGTAGAACTATTACCAGATAATATCTCTCCATTCAGGGAACTGTAAACGAGACCGGGTTGGATCCACGCCGACCCGGACACCGCAACCCTTACAGTTCCCAACCTCCTAACACCCCCGTTATATTCCTGTGCCAACCAGGGAGATAACGGGGGAATGATAATTGAATGTGAGGGTCCTTAACAATTGAGTTAGACAGCCTTCCAGAGCAGCCGGTTATTGGTAAATTCGGCGGTCAAACGATTGGAATCAAGCAGATAAGACAGGTATGAACGAAGGGTGCTGCCGACCAGAACATATTGGTTCCAATCCATAATTAATTGGTAGTCGTCAAAAAGGATTTTGAGAATTTCCTCAAAGGTATGGGCTTCTCGGCAGGTGGTTAAGATGCGTTCGATAATTTCGAAGACTTTATAACGATTGACAACCGTCAGGGGGACAATGTCTTCACAAGCCGACGCGTGCGCGGGGATAAACCACCTGCCTTTAAGTTTTTCAATCACATCCAGCGTGGCAAGGTAAGCGGCAACGTCATATATAAAGGATATATGATATTTGTTGATAATGTTTTCTCCCATCAGACAATCAGCCAGGAACCAGACATCATCATCCGTTTTCACACCGAACATGCCAAAAAAATGTCCTTCGAGCGGCATGGTCTGCAAACCTTCCGGCAGCGACAGGCTGGAAATGTCGGCCGTCTCTGAGGGCTGCGCCATGAGAAATTTATTACGCAATGATTTACACGGATAACCACCGTAAAGGAACGAAGGTTCAAGAACGGGGTGGCGGTTAAAATCGGCTTCAATTGCGCTTGAAAATGCCGGAACGGATAATCGCTGCTGCAATATGGCATTACCGCCCACATGGTCGGCATTTGAATGGGTGTTAAGAATGAATTTAAGCTTCCAGCCTTTTTCAGCCAGAATGTTATAAATTTTTTTGCCGGCATCTTTGTCGTTGCCGCTGTCAATTAATACAACTTCATGCTCATTAATACAATAAATCCCCATTTTGGCGGGTGATTCAATATAATAAGTTTTTTCCCCAACCTGAACCAGTTCAAACATGATACACCTTCTTTAATGTGATGATGGATGAATAAAATTATAACCCTGATATTAAATGGATAATTAATGAGTTCAAACGACCTGTTAAATTTTGATTGGGATTTTATGTTCGCAGGGCACACTGATGTTACATTTGGCGCAGCCGTAACGCGGAGCGAAGCGGGTGAGAATTTCGCGGTCGATATAATCACTGCAAATTTGATGATTTTTTCCGGTTTCAGTGATTGCGGCGGGTGGGCAGCGGCGCATGCAAGCGCGGCATTTTTTACCGGTTAAAAAGAGACAATATTCATCATAACGTGTATAGGGCCGAGGCGCGATAG
>JAJTBH010000130.1 GCA_021287005.1 Anaerolineae bacterium | reverse complement strand
ACTGCGTGCGTCGCTGGTGCCGCGCAGGCCCTGTTCGGGGGCCATGTAGTTTAATGTGCCGATTAATGCGCCTGAAACCGTGTGGCGGGTGGCGCCCACAATCTGAACGATGCCAAAATCGGCCAAAACGGCCTGCCCCTGACGGGTGATGAGGATGTTGGCCGGTTTAATATCACGGTGCACCATGCCCTGGGTGTGAGCATACCCCAACCCATTTAAGACATCCAGAAGAATTTTAATCATTTCATCATACGGCATAATCTGGCTGCGCGTGCGGTAAAGGTTCATGCGGCTTTTGAGCGTATCGCCTTCGAGCAGTTCCATGACCATGTAATAAATGTCATCCTGCACGTCAAAATCGAAAACCTGCACGATATTGGGGTGCCGCAGAGCGGCCACCGACTGCGCTTCACGGCGGAACCGATCCAAAAATTCTTCTTCGCCGATCAAATCGGGACGCAGCACCTTGATGGCAACATAGCGTTCGAGTTTGGGATGGTAGGCTTTATAAACGCGTGCCATGCCGCCCTGACCCAGCGGTTGCAGTATTTGATATTTTCCTAAAGTTTGTCCTTCTAAAGATGCTGGTCCCATTTTATTTCTCGGCTCCTTGTGTCCTGAAAAATCAATCGAAGATTGTTTTCGGCGGCCACAAAGGTGGTCTGTCTCTTAATCAATCTTCGATGAGTATATCTGTATTGCCAGATTCTTACCTATCGCACAGCTAATAAACAGCTATCGATGATATATGATTTTATGGATGATTTTGATGGTTAACCTGCCTGATCGAGGTGGAAAAGAAACGGCAAGGTAATATGCGCTTTTTAACGCGGTAGATCCAGTTTATACCCCTGTCCGCGCACGGTCAGCAGCACCTGGGCGTTATTGGGATCGGGTTCAAGGCGGGTGCGCAGACGACGAACCAGGTTTTCAATCTGATAATCAAAAATCATTCCCGGTTCACATTCGGGCCAGACGGCCTGACTGATATCGTCTTTTGAGCAGATGGCACCGCGGTGATCGTAAAGATAAACCAGCAGCGAAAATTCCTTGGGTGAAAGTTCCACCGGTTTGCGGTTAACCCTTACCACCCCCGCCGATTGGTTAACCTCAAGCATTAAAACGGATGTATCCTGATGCGTGACATCGGGGTCATGGAAGATAAATTCAACATCACCAATTGAAATGCGATCGTCGTCGCGCAGGTCGCGTTTATCGCTGATGCGTTCGGCATTCAGGTAAGTGCCGTTGGTGCTGTTCAGGTCTTCAAGAATAACATGGCGGCCGTTACGGTGCAGGCGGGCATGTTCGCGCGAGACGCGTTTGGAGGTGATCACAATGTCGCATTCCACCGCTCGCCCAATGGTGGTGGCCGCGTTTTCCAAAAGATGCTGGTCTCCGCCCGGGTCGGTGAGATATGGAATAAGATCAACTGCTGACATAAGTTCTTCCTCCTGATTAATTTTTCCCAGGTTAATTATAACTTTTTTCGAATGATTTAGTGTTTTTCGTTGGTTAACAAATAAACAGCCCCCTTTTTATTCAAGGTGATTATAATTAAGCCTGTCAATGATGATCTTTACAGGGTGGATGCAGATCAAAAGCCGTTGAAATAAATCATGGAAAAAGAGATATATTATGCGTGGGGTAAAACTGATTTATTTAATCAGCTTGTTATCAGTTGTTTTTTTCGGTTGTACACTGCCGGCGGCGGTGAATGAAGCCGTTCGCCAACAGGCCATCCAGGCGGCAACGCTTGGGCCGCTTCGGGTTAAAACGCCAACCATTGTATATTTACCCTCGGCGTATACCGAAGTGAATGCTGGCGGTGATCTGGCCGTGGTGAGAAGCGCCACACTGCGTAACTTGCAGACTCTGACCACTTATATCCTGGTTGAAAACCGCAGTTCCGACCCGTCCAGAGTGGTAAAAAGTATTAACTATAAAATAAGCTGGTATGACGCTCAGGGTGGTATTCTGGCTGAAAAAAGCGCAGAATATCCCATTCTGGTGCTGCCTCTTGAAAAATCGTTAATCAGCCTTTCCATGCGTCCCGCCACTGAAAACAAGGAACACCCGGTCCAACATGTGCGTTTTGAGATGCTGGCAGTTAACCTGGTTCAAATGGAACAGGTCATGCAAGACCGGGTGCGCAGTCTTACCCTGGCCCATCCGTTAATTCACATCAACCCCGGGCCCTGGAAAATTGAAGAAAAAAGTTTTTTTGACGATCGTTATGTTTCGGCTGTGACGCAGGTAGAACTGCATAACTCCTTAAATGTAAGGATTCATGCCGATGTATATGGTTTCTTTTTGGGAAATAATGGCGAAGTAGTGGGGGTGGCTGCCAATACCGATTTGCCGATTGAGGCTAATACGTCCAGCGTCAGCGTTTTGGTCTCCCCGGTCTTAAGCGGCCCGGTTAATACAGCCGAATATTACACGGCGGTTTATGAATACAGCTCATGGACCGATCCATATTACAGCGCATTTGAGTAATTTTTTATATAATAGGTATTATCGAATGCAGTAAACACCGGCAAGGGTGGATAGGTATCTAAATAATATGGAAATAAATTATGCTTTCATTGACAGCCAAAACCTGAATCTGGGCGTTCTTGGTCAGGGGTGGGAATTGGATTGGCGGAAGTTTAGACAATATTTGCGCAATAAATATCATATAACCCGGCTTTTTTATTTATTGGCTATAAACATGGCAGTGATGGTCTTTATACTTTCCTGAAAAGCTGTGGTTATGAAGTGATTTTAAAACCCACTTTGGAGTTGCCAAACGGCAAAATAAAAGGAAATGTTGATGCAGAACTTGTTTTACACTCCATGATTCAATATTCCAATTATTCCGGGGCGATTCTTGTTTCTGGTGATGGAGATTTTTATTGTTTGGCGGAATATTTGGAACAAAACAATAAACTATTACGGTTAATTGTACCTAACAGAACCTATTCTCAACTTTTAAAAAGATATGCCGGTTATATTGTTCGTGTTGATCAATTGCGGGGAAGTTTGGAGTATATTAAATAAAAAGACCGGCATCAGCGGTCGGTCGAAACCTTAGGCTTATCCAGTCATCGTGATCGAATACATCATAACGATTTTTAAGGCCTTTGTCAATAGGTTTTATCAGCACTAAAGTTTACATCTGCTCTCAATTTAAAAAGAAAATTGTATACGTCTTCGGCGGGGTTGATACGCTCCAATACCGGCGGCTGGTAAGTCTCCACATCCACCCAGAGCGGAATCCACCAGGAGGGCCCGACCAGCAGCCACCACAACCAGGTATCCGAAGTTAAATGAATGCTGCCGCTGCCGTTTGGGTGCGGATGCAGACTGACTTTTTTAAGCGTTTCCAGGGCCAGTGAACGGATGCGGCGCCGTTTGAATAGTCCCGATTGGATGATCACCCGGCGGTTGGTAAGCGCATAAGCCGTATTGGCGCGCCGGCTGCGGTCGTAAAAATAACGGCCAAACAGTAAAAACAAACCCAGCAGCACAAACGGCAGAGCCGTGCAGGCCATAAAGATTAAAACAAGGGGTATCCAGAGGGGCAGGTCGTTATATTGTAAAACCCCGGCCAGGGTGCTGACGGAATAAAATTCCCAGGCGGCAGCCAGGGTGGTTAAAAGCAAAGCCAACGGAATGAATAAAACTTCAGAGCGCCGCAAAATAAATCCCTGCTGCGGAATACCGCTCCAGATTAAAACCTCATCCGATTGAAGAATGTCCGACCAGGCTGTCGCCGGCATCATTTAAATCCACTCAGCGTCTACGGTTCTTTCATTCTGCACGTTGCCGGTGTTTAAGGTTGTTTTGGGTTCCAACAATAGAATCTGCACTTCCTCTTCGGCAACCGGTTTATGCTCTACACCTCGCGGTATGACGACAAACTCACCTTCGTTTAACCACAAATCTTGATCCTGCAAACGAATCAGCAGTTTGCCTTTTACAACCAGGAAAAGCTCGTCTTCATGGTCGTGGTGATGCCAGACAAATTCGCCTTTGATTTTGGCGATCTTAACATATGAATCGTTGATCTCACCGGTGATACGCGGTTTCCAGTGATCATTAAACAGGCTGAATTTTTGAGCGAGGTTAATTACCTGAACGGATGACATGCTCTTTTCCTTTCGTTATTTTAACCTGGCAGGTTCAGGCAGACAAACCTGCATAACCTTCACGATTCGGGTTTTCCTGCGCCAACCCGTATAGAAGGGTGCAGGACAGTAACATGATCATTAAAACAGGCAGATCGTTTTGCCATAAAATGGGTTTGTTGGTAAATGAAAACAGGGTGGCGCCATAAGCGGCCGATAAAATAACCACCAGAAGCAGATCTGCACCGCGTTTTAACCCATTTGAGTCAAGCGCAGGCAGTAAAATGCACATCGCGGCAGGCAAAAAAGCCAGGGTGTAATCATGGCTGAAGGATGGAATGAGCAGCGCGCCCAGGGTGCAAACCATTAATAGATAGGGATTTAAACCGGGCCGGTTGCGGCGGTAAGCAATGACCACTACCAGCAGCAGGCATGACAAAACAAAACCCAACAAAACCCATTGAACAATGGAAAGGGTTAAGGCAGACGGCGCGGGTTGGTGATAGGCTTCCAGAATTTGAGGCAGGGCAGCTTCACTAAAAGAGCGGATGGAATGGTTGCCGACCCAAATGAAGATATCACTTTGCGCACCCAGCGTTAAAACGCCATTGATAAAATCCCAAACCATTTGCGGGCCCAACACAAACAGGGCGGCCAGGTTTAACCCCAGCAGCAGTCCCATTCGTTTGAAGATGCCTTTCCAATCCTTCCAGTCGTCAACAAACATTAATACAAAAATGGCCGGGAACAACTTGAAGTGAATGGAAACGGTGAATAAAACATAAGCCAGCCAACGCCAGCGGGGGTGATAATGGAAGAGATAAACTGAAAAGAGGCAGATTAGGAAGGTGAGCGAATTATACTGTCCGCGTTCCAGTTCAAATTGAAAACCGTATGAAAACAACCCGCCGACTAAAAAGAAAACCAGCAGGGTGGAAATGTCCTTACCTTTGTGGATGCGCCAGGGCAGCCAGGCGCACAAAACCACATAAGCGACCAGATTAAGCAGGGTGAACAACTTGTAAACCAGGCTGGGGCTTAACCCAACCAGCGGCGCGTAGACCAGCATGCTCAACGGCGGATATAAGTTTAAACCGTTATAAGGCGTTTCATGTTTCACGAACCATGTTTCACTGAAGCTGGTGGTTAACGCCAGATCATGCCCGATGGGGTCTTTGATGGGAATGTAACCAAAGACCTGCATGACATGCTGCGGATTAAGGAAAACGGGGTAAATAAAAAAGGCAAAAAAGGAAAAAGATGCCCCCAACAGCACCCAGACCCAGATGGGTTGTTTGGAGATAAAATCGCTTATTCCGCGAATCCGTTTTTGAAACATCTTAATCACCCCTGCCGGTTTGTTTTAACGACCTGACCACTCAAATTCCCAACCGGATGGAAGGATGTTCCTGCGTGAGAATTTCAAAACGGGCCTGCCCGCCGCAAAAACGAGTCACCAGATCAATGACTTCCTGGCAGGCTTTTTCAATCTCACCGGTTGGCAGGGGGGGGATGCCGTCGACATTAAATTCGATGGCGCGCGTTTCGGGCAGAGTCAGGGTATGGTTGGCCTGCCGCCAGGTCCAACGGCGGGTGAGCACGATATCACCCTCAGCGAAAATGATTTCACCGGGCAGGGGGTGTTCCAGTTGATCGGTGCCGAAAGGCACAAAATCTTCGCTGCCGCTGGCGGGACGCAGGCTCATATCGGCTGTCAGGTGGTCAATACTGTGGCCTCCGGTGGGCAGCAGGTAACGCAGAGAAATCACGTTGCCGATATCCACCAGAGCGTTAATTGACGGCAGCGGATCATTACGCAGGACGCGCCGGGTTAACGCTTCAATGGAGGGGCGGAATTCGCTGGGTTTGGCGCCGAATGAACGGAAAGCCTCACGCCAGGGCTTGATGTGAGAATCCTCTATCAGAGTATCCAGAGTCAGGCGTTGGCGCACCGATTCTTCAGCGTCGCGCATCATGTCCACCAGCTCCTGGGGTGAATTTCCATTGTTAACATCGCAGGCAACCACCACACCGCGCCGGTAGCCGGGGAATTTAATAAAAATCTCGTCTGAAATCGTCTGGTAAAGTTTCGTCATCAGTTTTGTCCGTCATGAGTAAGTTGGAATTAATTAAAGCTATTATAACGCCATTGACCGGCTTTTTTGAGCGACCTTATTTGACCCGGCAGAGCAGAAAATTTGTATTTAATGGTAAAGGCGCTATAATGGGGACTATTGTCAACCTGAACTGATTTAAGAAAGTAGTTAAAAATAAATAAATGAAAGATACTCCACCGACCCATAATCATCCGGCCAAATGGTTTGCCCTGGCGGGCGTTGGCCTGGGTACATTGATGTCCACGCTGGATGCCAGCATTGTTAATATCTCGCTTCCCACTCTGGAAAAATTTTTCTCCACCAATTTTGCCACGGTTCAATGGGTGGTGTTAAGTTATGCATTGATTTTAACCTCGTTAACCCTGGGTGTAGCGCGCCTGGGAGACATGATCAATAAAAAAAGGTTGTACCTTTTTGGCATGGCTCTGTTTACCTTCGGCTCATTTTTATGTGCCATGTCGCCTTCCATTTATTACCTGATCGCTTTTCGCGCCGTGCAGGGTCTGGGGGCTGCCCTGGTGCAGGCGCTCGGTTTTGCCATTATTACCGAAGTATTCCCTGCGCAGGAACGCGGCAAAGCATTGGGTCTGATGGGCAGCATTGTCTCCATTGGTATTGCTTCCGGGCCACCGCTGGGTGGTTTAATTATCGGCACGGTTGGCTGGCACTGGGTCTTTTTGGTGAATATTCCGATTGGTATTATGGCGCTGATTTTTATTACGCGTTTTGTGCCCGAGTTACATGCCACCAACCGCAACCAGCGTTTTGACCTGGCGGGCGCCGTGATCATGTTCGCGGTATTGAGCGTATATGCCCTGGCCATGACTCTGGGGCAGGATCAGGGTTTTACCAACACGCTGGTATTAAGTCTGTTGGCGGTCGCTTTTGCGGGACTGGTCTTTTTTGTGTGGGTTGAAAAAAATCAAAAATACCCCATGATTGACCTGAGCCTCTTTAAAAATTTTTTGTTTAACTTAAACCTGATGATGGGTTTTTTAACTTCCATCGTGCTGGCCGGTCTGTTTATCCTGCCCTATTATCTTGAACTGGTGAAACATTATCCGGAACTGGTGGTGGGTCTGTTGATGATGGTTGATCCGCTGGCGATGGGCATTGTGGCGCCGCTGGCCGGCAGCCTGTCAGACCGGTTCGGTTCGCGCGCCATCAGCATTTTGGGGTTGATTGTGATTTCCATTGGCAGCCTTTCGCTGGGCTCTTTGCAAATTGGAACCAGCCAGGTCGGTTTTGTGCTGCACATGATCCCCATCGGCCTGGGGCTGGGCCTGTTTATGGCTCCCAACAATTCAGCCATCATGGGCTCAGTGCCCAAAGAACGCCTGGGCATCACTTCGGGGCTGCTCACCTTAACCCGCATGCTCGGCCAGACCACCGGTCTGCCGTTAATGGGCGCCTTGTTTAGCGCCGGCGTTTCGGCTGCGGCGGGTTTATCCATTGGCAGTGATGTAACTTCCGCGCCGCCTGCTGCCCTGGTGGCGGGCATTGAAAAAGCCTTCCATACGGCGGCATTTTTTGTGTTTGCCTCGGTCGTGATTGCCGTGCTGGCCTTTGTAATTGACCGGCGCCAGAAAAAACAGTTAAACGATGCCGGTTCTCTGGCCGGCGAAGATTGATTTAATCACCGTCATTTAAGCGTTTTAACAGGTCGGGCAGCAAGCCCATATGTTCCAGTTCGTAAAACCCGGCCTGTTCCGCCGCCGGCGGTTCGGCCATTTCATGCACCCAGGTCAGGTGGTAGGGAATATATACGGCGCTGCCGCCCATTTCGAGGATGGGCAAAATATCAGAGCGCATCGAATTGCCGACCATCAAAAAACGCTGCGGGGCAACCTGATAACGTTCGAGCAGTTGGCGATAATTTTCCAGATGTTTTTCACTTAAGATTTCAATATGTTTAAAATATTCGCCCAACCCGGAATGGGATATTTTGTTTTCCTGGTCAAAGAGGTCGCCCTTGGTGATCATCATTAAAGGATAGGAGCGAGACAAATCCTGAATGGTTTCAAGCGTATGCGGCAGCAATTCGGGGCGGGTGCTGAGCATGTGTTTAACCTGGTTGAGGATGGCGCTGATGTCGGCAGAGTTAACTGCCCCCTGGCTGACTTCAATGGCCGTCTCGATCATTGAAAGGGCAAAAGCTTTAATGCCGTAACCATAAATGGACAGGTTGCGGCTTTCGGTCTGGTAGAGTTTTTTGTCCACGGTTTCACTGTCGGCATAAGGGCTTAACACCCGGGCAAAGAGTGCCTGGGTTTCGTGGTAAAGTCGTTCATTGTGCCAGAGCGTATCGTCGGCGTCAAAGGCAATTAAATCAAAACAGGGCATGGTGTTGATCCTTAATTGGAGGAGTTTTCCGTACGCGTCGGGACTTCGGCAAAGACCTGGCGTGTGATTAGGCCCGCTTCTTCCATTTCCTGTAGACGCATGGATAAAATGCGCGGGCTGATGCGGATGGAATGTTGTAGTTCGCCAAAACGGTGAGCTCCGGCAGCGAGATCGCGAATGATTAAAGAGACCCATTTTCGGCCGATGATTTCTGCAACTGCCTCAACCGGGCAGCGTTCATCCAGCGAATTATGGTTCATGATATTTCCTTTCTTGGTAACGTAATTATATACTTTCTATAGTAGCTATACAAGCGGCTGATCTGCGTTTTAAATTTGCTTGACAGAATAATTCAATATGTTATTATTAACATATAAATAAATACCCTGACGGAGGTATTAAATGAGTATCGAATATTCTATTCTGGGTTTGTTAAGCTGGAAACCCCTGACGGGTTACGATCTTAAAAAAATCATGTCCGACTCCAGTCTGTTTTACTGGTCGGGCAATAACAACCAGATTTACCGTTCATTGTTGCAGCTTTATCACGATGGTTTTATTTCGCAGCAGGTGCAGTTGCAGGAAAGCCTTCCGGCAAAAAAGATTTATTCCATCACCGACAACGGATCAAACGAACTGCGTCACTGGCTGCTCACCCAACCCAGCCCGCCGGAAGTGCGCCACAGCTTTTTGTTGCAACTGGCCTGGGCAGATTGTCTTACAACGGAAGAAATCATCTCGCTGCTTGATCGTTATGAAAAAGAAGTGGAAGCGCGGCAGATCATGCAGTTGGAAAAAAACCGGCGGGGAAACGATACACCCCGGCGCACCGCGCGGGAAGCTTTTTTATGGGAAAAAATTTCGGAAAATGTGATTGCACAGGATCAAAACGAGTTAAATTGGGTGCGCCAGATGCGCCGTGAATTGTTGGAGAAGGGTTTTTAAGATGAATTACAGGGCAGTAGAAAAAAACGAAAAAATATATGTTGAATGCCTGGCGGATGGCGTTTTATTGGATGGTGAAGCGGCTGCACTTGACCTGGTGGCAGGCTGCATGGAATATACCTGCAATCGTCTGCTCCTGCCGGAGGGCGTGCTTCCCGATACATTTTTTCAATTAAAAAGCGGCGTGGCCGGGCAAGTTTTGCAAAAATTTGTAAATTATCATATGCGCGTGGCGGCGGTAATTGATCCCCGAATGGCGCGCGAAGGACGTTTTGGAGAAATGGTACTGGAGGCCAACCGCGGCAACCAGTTTCGTGTCTTTGATGATCGGGCGCAGGCAGAGGATTGGCTGCTCGCTGATTGATGCCGGGTATTTTTTCATAAGATCAAAACAGACCGCATCGTTTTACAGACGATGCGGTCTGTTTTTCCTCTTGAATTATCGCAACCAGTATGCTATACTCCAGTAGAGTATATAACCTCCAGCGAAACAAATTCCATC
>JAJTBH010000129.1 GCA_021287005.1 Anaerolineae bacterium | reverse complement strand
CTGCATCCAGTCGTCGTAATAGGCAATGCTGTCGTTAAATGCTTTATCGATGCTCATAAAATCTCCTCAAAAAAATCCATCAGGATTCACAGTTTAAAAATTCGTTCAGGTTTTTAAGCGCTGAGGTTTTTGGGTCTGAAAGCGGGGTTTCAGTGTTGATCCGCGCCCATAATTTGCAGAGCGGGGCATGCGTCACCGGCGAGATACCGGCGGTGATACGTGACAGCTCCACGGCTTGATCCCAATGCTCCCGGTGGGCATAACCTTCAATAAAGGGCAGGCGTTCCAGCGGTCCATTGGGGTAATCATCCAGCGCCAGGGCGGCGTCTCCCAGGTTTACCACCTGCTGCCAGTTTTTTTGCTGAGCGGCCAGGGCAGCCTGCTCGTAATAATAACACCAGCCGTGCGCCGGTTCGCTGCCAAAGATGGCCTTGGAGGGCGCGTTGAGCGGCGTGGCCAGGATATTTTGCGGCTTTGAAAGAGCGGCCGCGCTGCGCAGTTCGGCGGGCAGCAGGGCATTTGCCGGGTCGATAAGCGGGTCGAGCACGGCCAGGCAGGAAGGCGGCGTAAAATTAAGTGCCAGAGTCTGGTCGCTGCTGCCGTAAAACGTGGCGGCCAGATAATCGTGACTGATTTCCTGGCCCGGCAAAAAACCGCCAAAATATTTATCGCCGCGGATGGAGGCGAAATAAAGCATATAATCCATTTTCTGGCTGTGGTTGTCGGGCGCGTAGATGTCGTTGAGGGTGCCGCTCAATGAATTGTCGCTGACATGCTGCATGGGAAAGTTGTTAATTACCAGCGCCGTGCCGGGTTTAATCGCCGGGGCGCGCCAGCTTAACTGCCAGAAAAAGTTTTTCTGCAGCGCCCAATCGCGGCGGTAATCGTTTTGAATTTGATATTGCAGAGCCGCCGAACAGGCCACCACCACTGCCAGAAAGGCCACATGCAGACCGTGTTTTCCGGGCAGTTTCCAAATCGCCAGGGCGGTCAACAGACAGGCCCCCAGGGTGAAGGGCAGGGTAAAACGGCTGAGCGGATAATCGATCCATACCTGTAAATTGGTCAGCCAGAAAGGCACACCCGCCAGCAGCATGGCAATCAGCGCCACGGCCAGCATTTCAAAGGAAACGCGCCGGTTGAGTGAATCGGAGGGGCGCACCCAGTAAAACCAGCTTACCGTTAACAACGCGGCAAAACCGGCCACCAGGGCCAGCCCCAACAGGCCGCTTTTGCCCAAAATTTCAAGATTGGCGGGCTGCAGCGCTTTGCTCCAGGCGGCTAAGACCACGGTCAGCAAATCGTTAATTACGGTGCCAATCAGGGTCAACAGCGTGCCGAAAGGATCGCTGGAGAGTGAATTAAATAAAACCGGGCGGTAGTTTTGGGTCTGGTACTTAAAAAAGAGCGTGCGCCAGAGCATTACACCCGTAAACAAACCCAGGTAGGGCAGCCAGGCCAGGAAAACTTGTTTCAGGCGCTGCCGGAGGTTTATTTTTTCATCCTCGCCTTTAATCACCCATAACAAAACCACACGAATCAGGTCGAGCACCAGAAAATATTCCATTGCCAGCAAGTTAAGCAGCGAGGTTAACAGGGCAGCGAGGGTCAAACCAACGGCCGGCAAACCGCGCTTTTGTTGGGCAAACTGCATGAGGGCCAGCGAGCCCAAAAAAGCGGCCATCACCACAAAAAAATGACCGAACATCAGGGCAATCGGCTGCTGGTCAAAACCGGGGTAAACCAGAAAAAGCAGACCGGCCGTGGCAGCCACCTCTTTATGGCTGCGCCAGGTGAGGCGCAGTGTGCCCCACAGGGCCACGGCGCACAGCCAGCGCCAGAACAGGCTGAAAATTTGCCAGCGCCAGGGTTCCACGCCGATGAGCGGCATGCTCAGGCGATAAATCAAACCCCAGAAGGGGCGGTTGGTAGCGAAATAACGTTCCAGCCCGGCATCGCCCAGCTTTTGTTGAATCCAGACAAAGGCCCATTCATCCCAGTAAAAACCAAGCTGGCGCACCATCAGCCCGTAACAGGCGATGGCAACCAGCAGGAGCAGCAGGGGATAAAAAACGTCGTTGTGTTGAACGATGAAAGCCAGCGGGGTTGGCAGACGAAAAGACGATTTAAGAGACTTGTTCTTTTTGGTTTTCTGTTTTGTCATAAATGTTTCGAATAATATAGATGGGGCGGTGTTTAACTTCCTGGAAAATGTACCCGATATAAATACCGGTGATGCCCATAAAAACCATCCGTGCACCGCCCACTACCAGCAGCATAAACATGAGCGAGCTCCAACCGGGAGCCAGATGACTGGTGTCGCCTCGGATCCAGAAATTGAGCACATAAACGACCTCGGCCAGGGCAGCCAGTAAAAACAACCCGCCAATGGAAATGCCGATATACAGCGGCATCAGCGAAAAAGAGAAGATGGCATCCATTGCCAGGCGCACCATCTTGTTGAGCGAATATTTTGATTCACCCGCCAGGCGCTGCGGGGGTTTAAAAGGCAAAATAATGCTGCGGAAGCCGATCCAGGCTACCATGCCGCGTAAAAAGCGGTGATATTCGGGCATGGAACGCAGGGCTTCAACCGCGCTGCGCGACATCAGCCGAAAATCGGATGAGGCCGGGGTGATGTCGGTTTCGGCAATGTGGTTGGTGAACTGGTAAAACAATCGGGAGGTAAAACGCTTAAAAAAAGGCAGTTGTTCTTCATCCAGGCGCTGGGTGAGCACGATATCATAACCGCCTTCGGCCAGGGTTAACATTTCAGCGATGAGAGCCGGGGGGTGCTGCCCGTCGCCATCCAGAGTGATCACAAAATCACCCCGGGCCTGGTCAATGCCGGCGCATAGAGCCGCCTGGTGTCCAAAATTACGGCTTAACTCAATCACGTTAATCCGCCGGTCCTCCTCCGCCAGAGCGTGCAGGTGCTCCAGGGTGTCGTCTCTGGAGCCGTCATCCACATAAATGATGTTAAACTGCTGCGGCAGGCCGGTTAACGCATCCGTGAGCTGCCGGTGAAACGAGTCGATGGCAGCTTCTTCATTGTAGACGGGCACGATAATATCTACGCACCGGGGATGGGAGGAAAGATTGCGAGTCAACATGGATTAACACTCAAAATCATCTTCAGTGATTTATGATCACCTGCGGGAGCATGGGATAAAATTTAAACCTGAATTGAGGTTATTATACATGATTTCAGGTGTATAATAACCAGCAAAACCCCGCCTGTTACCGGTTACCAAGGAGATATTATGATTTATCAGGGCGTTTTGAATCGTTACGGTTCACTACTTGATCTACCCGCACATACCACCCCCGTTACCTTGCTTGAAGGAAACACCCCGTTAATCCCCATGCCGCGCCTGGCCGAAGAACTCGGCGGCGGTTTTGAATTGTACGTTAAATACGAAGGGCTCAACCCGACCGGTTCGTTTAAAGACCGCGGCATGACGGCTGCCATCAGCGAAGCCGCCGGGCGCGGCGCCAAAGCCGTGATCTGCGCCTCAACCGGCAATACGGCCGCTTCGGCCGCGGCTTATGCCACCCGCGCCGGAATGCGCTGTGTGGTCATCATTCCGCGCGGCAAAGTGGCGGCCGGCAAATTGGCCGGCGCCATTGCCTACGGCGCGCGGGTTATTCAAATTGACGGCTCTTTTGACGACGCCTTAAACCTGGTGGTTGAGGTCAGTAATAAACATCCCATCGCATTGGTTAATTCCTTAAACCCCTACCGCCTTGAAGGACAAAAAAGCGGCGCTTTTGAAATTTGCGATGTGCTCGGTTCGGCCCCCGACTGGTTCTGTTTGCCGGTGGGTAATGCCGGAAACATCACCTCGTATTGGATGGGTTTCCGCCAGTATAATGCACTTAAACAAAGCGGTTTGCCGCAAATTTTGGGCGTGCAGGCCGAAGGTTCAGCCCCGCTGGTACTCGGGCACCCGGTGGATCACCCCGAAACGGTGGCAACCGCCATCCGCATCGGCCGCCCGGCGCGCGGTGAACAGGCGCTGGAAGCCGCCGAACAATCCAACGGACGTATCATTGCCGTGAGCGATGAAGCCATTCTGGCCATGCAGAAACGCCTGGCGGCCAATGGCGTGTGGGTTGAACCCGCTTCAGCAGCCGGCCTGGCCGGTATGCGGCATGATCTGGAAGCCGGCAAAATCGATCTGAAGGGTAAACGGGTGGTCGTGGTCTGCACCGGTCACGGCATGAAAGATCCCGATATTGTTGCCAAACAGATGGAAGCGCCCACGGTACTGCCGGCGCGCCTGGCCGACATTGAGGAAGCCGTTGTTGGAGCAAAATGAGCCCCGATCGCATCACCGTTCGCGTCCCTGCCACAACCGCCAACCTGGGTCCCGGGTTTGATGCCTTTGGCCTGGCGCTGGATATGTGGAATGAAGCAGTCTTCTGCCTGGAAGGCTGTGAAACCTATGTTGATTTTACCGATGCCGCCGCCGATTCCGGGCAACTGCCCACCGGCGGCGATAATTTAATTGCCCGTTCTTTTGCTTTTTTATATGAAAAGCGGGGCCTGACCCCGCCGGCCGGTTTGCATATCACCTGTACCAACCGCGTTCCCACCGGCTCCGGCATGGGCTCCAGCGCCACCGCCGTGTTAAGCGGCCTGGCGGCGGCCAATGCCTTTTTGGCAAATCCCTATGATAAAGACGGCCTGTTGGAACTGGCTACCGAGTTGGAAGGCCACCCCGATAACGCCGCTGCCGGTATTTTTGGCGGCCTGACCGTCAGCCTGACGGAAAACGGGCGTATTTTAACCCGCCGTTTTGACGTGCCGCCTTTCAGCGTGGCGCTGGCGGTGCCCTCGTTTTATTTACCCACACGCGCCGCGCGCGCGGCTCTGCCCGAATGTGTGCCGATTAAAGATGCCGTGTTTAACATCAGCCGGGCGGTGATGGTGGTGGAGGCTCTGCGTGACGGCGACCTGGATCTGTTGGGCCGTGTGTTGGATGACCGCCTGCACCAGCCTTATCGTTTTAAGCTCATTCCGGGTTGTTTTGCCGCCCAGGATGCGGCACGTTCCGCCGGGGCGCGGGCCGTGGCGCTTTCGGGCGCGGGGCCCAGCCTGCTGGCTTTTTCGGCCGAGGCCGATTGCCCGGCGGTGGCGGCTGCCATGCAGCGTGCTTATGAATCCGCGGGCTTGGCCTGCCGCAGTTTTGTGCTGGCGACTTCACCGGTGGGCGTGCAGGTTAGCATCTAGTTTCCGCTGATATTTATATTGTTTTTAAGACGAGGCGTTTGTTAAATCTGGACGCCTCGTTTTTTATTCCTGTTGTGGGGGGTGATTGAGGTCAGGCGGGGAATAGTTGAGCGATCCGGGCGTAATAATGTTCACCAATTCCGCCAGGTCGTTGGTTGAGAGTACATCATTTTTATGCTGTAACACTTTCTGTGAGCTCCCTTCGACGAGCTCAGGGAGCGTGCTCCGTTGGCTGAGCCCGTCGAAGCCACATTATCCGCTTTTTCATTCCTGAAATCTTTTAACCTCATTTCACCATAGGGTCAATCCTCGCTATAATTAAGAAATCAAATATTAACCTTGTTGAGGGGGAAAGCCATTGCCGCCGGGGAGGAAAAATGTATTTTCGAGAATTTGACGATGTAAAAGACACTTTGATCCGTGCGCGTGAACGTGGCATCAGTTGTTCGGTATTAATCGGCGCTGGCTGTTCGGTTAAAGCCGGTATCCCCACAGCGCAGGGTTTTGTCCAAATTATTGAAAAAAACTATCCCCGGGATTTTGCTCGTGCCAGTGAAAAAACCTATCCATATTGTATGGCTGAACTTGCCACGGCCGAACAACGCGATTTAATTACCGGATATATCGATAAAGCCAAAGTTAACTGGGCCTATATTGCCCTGGCACAGTTGATGAGAGACAAGTATATCGACCGGGTATTGACCACCAATTTTGATCCCCTTATCATGCGCGCCTGTGCCTTGATTAATTTATATCCCGCGGTGTATGACCTGGCAGCCTCCCAAAAATTTGAACCCGAAAAGGTGCCCAGCCCGGCGATTTTTCACCTGCACGGCCAGAGCACCGGTTTTATATTAATTAACAGTAAAAAGGCCATGCAGGAGCATTCGAAAAAGCTTGGTCCGCTTTTTGAAGACGCCGGGCGCGGGCGCGTCTGGCTGGTTATCGGTTACAGTGGCCTGAACGACCCCGTTTTTAACCACCTGGCCAAAGTGACCGACTTTGAAAACCGCCTGTATTGGATCGGTTATCAGGATGATGAACCGGCTGATCATTTAAAACGAAACCTGCTCGGTGATGATAAACATGCTTTTTATGTTAAAGGTTTTGACGCCGACGGTTTTCTGGTAACGCTTGCACAGAAATTGGGTTGTTTTCCCCCTGATTTTGTGGGTAAACCTTTTTCTTATTTGGAAAATCTTTATGATACCCTCACAGATTACACCCTCCCCAAAAGCGATATGGCGGTTAATGCCATGCGTTATGCACGCAGTTTTGTGCATGAAGCCGTGAATAACACACAAAGCATCCATTCCGATACCTTACAGGCCTGGTCCGATTTGTTAAGCGGGCAATATGAGCGGGTCATTGCGCTAAAAGAAAAATCTCCCCAAAAAGAACATCCGGAAATTAAAAATGTAATTGCCTGGGCATACCTGGCTCTGGGTAATGAAACCTTAAAAGAATTGGAAACGTCTACAGATAAGGATGCCACTTACCGTAAGATGTGCCGCTATTATCAATCTGCAGTTTTGATCAAAGTGGATTTTCATGAGGCTTTAAACAATTGGGGAAATGCTTTATCGGAGTGGGCTCAAACAAAAAGCGGCAGCGAGGCGGAGGAACTCTTGCGGCAGGCCTGTGAAAAATATGAGTCCGCGCTTTCGATTAAAGCGGATAAACATGAGGCTTTAAACAATTGGGGAGTTGCCTTATCGGAGTGGGCCCAAACAAAAAGCGGCAGCGAGGCGGACGAACTCTTCCGGCAGTCTATCGATATTTTTATGAAATCGGAAAAGTTACAGGAAGGGCGTGCAGCGTATAACCTGGCCTGTGTATCCGCATTAATGGGACGGGAACTGGATTGTCAGACGTGGTTGGAAAAAAGCAAACAAGCAGGGAATTTGCCATCCCGCCAACACATCGAGACGGACACGGATCTGGACGGCGTGCGCCACAAAGATTGGTTTAAGTGTTTTGTGGAAGAAATTTAACGGTTGTTTGCCGGTTTTGTTGTTGGCAGCAGCCAGTTGAAATAAAAAGAGAGCCGAGGCATGCCCCGGCTCTCTTGAGAAGCGCTAAAAATTTTACTGGCAATTTTCCGAAGTGATATTGACGTAATCCACTTCGACCCATGAGTCACTCGTGCCGTTTGAGGCGGTGCGGATGATGAAACGCATGCGCGATGCGGGCACTTTGGTGGTGGGGGTGGTAACGTCATCGGTAATGGTGGCGGCGGCCGTGTCGCTGTTGTTAAGATACAGTCGGGTTGTGCCCACGTAATTATTGCCGCTGACAGACCAGGTGATGCGCCCGGTGAAGAAAGTGCCGTTGGCCGAGTTACCCAGGTAAATGTTGGGGTCGGCGGTGGGCGGCGGGGTGGGGGTGGTGCTATAGGGATAAGCGGCCCCTTCGTAGATGGTGGAGAAGCGCATGTAAGCCGTATCGGCGCTGACACTGCTGGAACTGCCCGGCCCGGTCAGGTAAATGGCATTCTGGCGGTTATCGTCTTCCCAACCGAGGGTTACCAGGTCGGTGACATTGCCATAAAAGCGCAATTTAAAGTCCGCCGTGCCGTATAAACAGGCCTGAGATGAATAAAGCGTATAATCGCCGGACGAACTGGTGGTGGGTAAGGCCACTTTGTAGCGGTTTTCGCTGGGCCAACTGATATCCGGTGTAACGGCATTACCCGGTGTGGGGGCCTGGGTGCGCCAGGCTGTCGGGATAAAAATGCTGGTCGGCACCGTAAATTCTTCGGTCAGGCGCGGCGTGGCGCTGGGCGTGATGGTGGCGCTGGACGTAATGGTAGGCGTGTTGGTGATGGTTGGCGTCGGCGTAATGGTGGGTGTATTGGTAATGGTCGGCGAGAGGGTTGCCGTCGGCTGGCTGGTGCTGCTGGCCGTGGGGGTATTGGTGGGGCCGCTGGTGTTGGTGGCGCTCGGTTGTGGGGTGCTCGATGGCAAAACGGTGGCCGTAGCGGTCGCCGATGGGGTCACGGGGGTGCGAGTGGGCATAAGTGTCGCCGTCGGGGTGGGTGTGGGTGAAATATACATGGCCGTCTGATATTTGTTGGGCGAAAGGACTTCGCGACAGGTAACCAGTTTGACCTTTTGTTTTAATCCGTTTAATAACTGTCCGGCCGCGGGTTCCTGGCGAATGACACGGTTAAGCTGCTCGGCTTTGGTGCAGGGTTCGGTGGTCTGGTTGTTGTTCAGGTAATACAATGAGTTAACAAACTGCTGGTCCGAACGAATGCGGGAGAGCAGGTCGGTGGTGACGGTTTTAGGGGCCACATAATCTTTGGGCAGGCCGTTGATGCCCAGTTCGTTGACCTTCATTTCGGCCCACTGCAGGTCGCCGGCCGTCAGGTTGTTGTAATCGCCCACGGTCAGGTTCTGGGCAAAGGTGAGAAAATCGGTCAGGCTGCGTCCGGGCATGCCGGGGAAGCTCAAAGCGACATACGGTTTGTAATTTCCACTGGGGGCGGAACTGCCGCCAGCCGCCGGTTGAGAAGCTCCCTCCACGATGACGGGCTGGGGGTTAACATTGGGCACGCTGCCGTCCGGCGGTGTTGGGGGCTGGGGCGTTGCTGTGGTCTGGCGCGCCGGTCGGGCCAGTTTAAAAGCGGCTTCTTCACCGCTGCTGGCGGTTCCGGAAGGCAGCAATAACAGGGTATTTGAGCCGGGCGTGCGGTAAACATCTACGTTCTGGTTGGGGTCATACGTATCAAGGACGGGCAGAATAAAATGAATGGGCTGGTTGGAAGGCCAGGTGGTTGACAGTGCCTGGTGAACCTGCCCCAGTGGCAGAGAGCCGGCCATTTCGCCCATTGCCTGAGAAATATCCAGTGAATCAAAAACCTTAAAACCCCAGTTCCAGGCGGCATCCACCTGTTGGGCGGTGATGGTTTGTTGTGAATCGCGGAACTGGCTGCTTTTGGCGACGATTTCAAGATCGGGCAGGTAACGTCCCTGGGGGTCATAACTCTCGACCATGATATATTGATCCATGTCGTAAGCGGCTGCCTGCACGCCGCTCACGTCCCGTTCATTCATCGGGTCGAGCAAAATGGTCACTTTGGTTTTTCCGGCCTGATCGGCCACTTTTCCGACCATTAAGGTGGCGGTCAGTTGGTTTTCGTAGGTCGCGGTTACGTTGGGTGTGGCCGTTTTGTAGTTGGCCGTGGCATACCAGTTGGCGGTTTCGCTGTAACTACAGGCCAGGCTGTTAAACAGCATGACGCCGGTAACCAGCACAAGCGCCAGAATGGCGCGCGCCGGGCGATGTTGATTTGAGTTTAAATAAAGGCGTTGAATTTTATTATGCATGCTCATCCTGATATTTATTATACCGTCAGAAATGCGTGCAGAAAATGTGCCAGAGCAAATTGCCCCATCCTACAGGTTTTTCGAAGGGTTTTAAGATAAAAAAACGTCCTCGTTCATTTCAACGAGGGCGTTTTTGATATTGTGAGATAAGATTTACGGCGTGCAGGCCATGTTGAATGAAGCCCGCGGGAAGACCTGGTGATTGGGATCGTTAATCGTAATGCGCGCCCAACCATTGTAAGTTTCACCGACGCCAATCTCACCGCCGTTGCCTACTTCCCAACTGGCGGTCACCACTTTTGATCCGGCAGCCGTATATTCCAGGGTTTGAACGTCGGTCTTGTGCCCGTCGCTAAATTCCCAATCGTAGGTGACGTTGCCGGGGCCGTTGGCGGTGATGGTGGCCGAAAAGACAAAGGTGTAACCGGGCGGGCAGGCGGCCGACATGCCGGCGTTATTAACACTGGTGA
>JAJTBH010000128.1 GCA_021287005.1 Anaerolineae bacterium | reverse complement strand
ACTTCCCAGGAAGCCTTTGCCCCGATTGAACACTTAAAAAATAGAATAATCATCGTATCTTTAGTTGCAAGTTTAATCATCATTGGGTTGGCTTTATGGTTTGCCCAGATGATCGCATCACCGATCAGCATGATGTCGTTTCTGGCAGCAAAAATTGCTGGTGAAGATCTGCAAAGCCTGGCTGATACGGCAGAATCCATGTCAACCGGTGATTTTTCAACAGAAATTAATTTGCAGCATACCGGCTTATTAAAATATCAATCGCGGGATGAAATTGGAGATTTGGCGGCTTCTTTTAACCTTATCTTATTACATCTCAAACAAACGGGTGTCGCCTTTGAAAATATGAAAATTAGTTTACAGGGATTGGTGGAAGAAATCATTAAAAATGCCAATCAGTTAAGCTGTGATGCCAATACGCTTTATGCAACAATCGAGCAGGCTTCGTTGTTGACCGGAAATATCACCGGAGCTGTGCAGCAATTGGAAAGCGGCATGAATGAACAGATGACGCATACCGAACAGGTCTCTGACCTTGGCCAAAATTTAAACAATGCCATTTTTAATGTAGCCGAAGGAGCACAACAACAGGCTCTGGCGGTCGGTAAAGCGGCCGAAACGATGGAGCAAACCCAGGCTGTTATTCAACAGGTTAAAACAAAAATGGAAAAAACAGACCTGTCCGTGGCATTGGCCGAGAAGATGACTTATTCGGGTCAGGATACGATAAAAAAGATTTTACAGAAAATGATGTTATTAAGAGAAAAAACGCAGAATACAGGGCATTTTGTTGATGAAATGGAAAATAAAACTGCCCAGATTAACAATATCCTGGCAAGTATCAATAATATCGCCTCACAGACCAATCTGTTATCTTTAAATGCCGCCATTGAAGCTGCCAGAGCCGGTGTGCATGGGCGGGGCTTTGCCGTAGTTGCCGGCGAAGTCAAAAAATTGGCTGAAGAATCCGGCCGAGCGGCAAAAGAAATATCTTCATTAATTCATAACATTCAACTTTCCACCGGACAAACGAAATCGGCCATGCAGGAAAGTCTTTACGAAGTTGAAAACAGCGTTGAATTTGCTGTCGAATCTGATGTTTCCATAAAAGAGATTTTTAATTCGATGAACGGCATCCGTGAAAAACACAATGAGGTAAACGATGCCATGGAAACGATGTTAATCATGGAAAATTCATTGGCGGAAATAATTTCAACGGTTTCATCGGTCGTTGAAGAAAACAGTTCGATTACTGAAGAAATGTCAGTTAGCTCTGGCGACGTAATTGAGAAAATCAAAAATGTTGAGAGGATCAACCACCAACGCGCTGATGAAATTGCGCAAATGTCTGTTTCAATTAACGAAATTTCAAATCATTTGTACAGTGTATTTGATGCAGCCCAACAGTTGGGCAGGGTGAGTATTTCACTGCAAAACGCTGTGGGTAAATTTCACTTCAGGCATCCAAATTACTTAGAAACCCCGGACCAACCAGAGGAACCGTCTATCCCGACAGCATCGGGGGATCACGGAAGCGATTTAGCCGTTTTTGATTTTTATCATCAGGACCTGGTCGTCAGCTAAATAAAACAAACCAAAAAAGAACGGAATGAATATTTTGTCATTCCGTTCTTTTTCATCGACTTTATAAATTATTCGGGATCGTCTTCGTCGTTGATTTCCAGCTCAAAAAGCTCTCCGGTGGAAATAAAAATGGTTCTTTCACAGATATTGGTTACCCGGTCAGCTGTTCGTTCGATATTATGCGCGACCCACATTAAAAGGGTGGTTTGGTCAATTAATTCGGGATTGGAAATCATATTGTCAAAAATCAATCGTTCAACCCGATTATAAAGCGCGTCCACCTGGTCATCTTCACGAATGAGTAAACTGGCGGTATTGGAATCTTCTCTGACAAAAGCGTGTAACGAGCGATGCAGCATATTTACGGCTTTATTGCCCATTTCGGTGAGTTCATCAACCGGAATGGCGATTCGCGAGTTTCCCAATCTTTGGACAACCTGGCCAATGCCCTTGGCATAATCTCCCATACGCTCCAGTTCAATGTTGATCTCAAGCATGGCGGCCATCAGACGTAAATCGTGGGCAACGGGTTGTTGGGTGGCTATGACGATTAAAATTGCATTTTCAATGGCATAACGCCGATCATTAATCAATTGGTCATCCTTAATAACTCTGGATGCCAGACTGGGATCACGATGTCGTAAAGCATCCATAGCGTAAAGAATGGCCTGCTCAACCATACTGCCTAAAAGTAATATTTCTTCTTGAATATGATGGATCTGTCGATCCAGACTTTCACGTGACATGTTTAACCCTTCCCAGGTGTAATAGATTTATCCAAAACGACCGGTGACGTAATCTTCAGTTTGTTTGTTTTTCGGATTGGTGAAGATTTGAGACGTACTCCCAAATTCGACAACAGTTCCGGAACGTTCCGCATTAATCATCATAAAAGCCGTAAAGCCGGAAACGCGCGCCGCTTGCTGCATGTTATGGGTGACAATGACAATCGTATATGTTTCTTTTAAGGACTGCATCAATTCTTCGATTTTTTGAGTTGCAATTGGGTCAAGAGCCGATGCGGGTTCGTCCATTAAAATGACTTCGGGTTCAACAGCCAATGCACGTGCAATACACAAACGCTGCTGCTGACCGCCTGAAATGGCCATGCCGGATTGATGCAGTTTGTCTTTAACTTCTTCCCAGAGAGCAGCTTGTCTTAAACTGTTTTCAACAATTTCATATAACGTGCGGCGATTGTTGATTCCATACAGACGCGGGCCGTATGCCACATTTTCGAAAATACTCATCGGAAATGGGTTGGGACGTTGGAAAACCATGCCGATTTTGCGCCGGACTTCAACCACATCTACACCATGTGCATAAATACTTTCACCATCCAGTGATATCTTTCCTTCAATCCTGGTCTTGGGCGTGAGATCATTCATGCGATTGAGTGATCGTAATAAGGTCGATTTTCCACAACCGGAAGGGCCGATAATGGCAGTGATTTCACGGGCGGGAATATCGATTGATATATCCATTAATGCTCGATATTTACCATAAAAAACAGAAAGTTTTTCGATCTGCATTTTGGTAATACTGGAATCGCCAGTAATTGATTTACTGCTTTCACCGAGCGGATTGTAAACATCAAGTTTTTTTATTGCATTCTGATTGATGTCCATGTTTAGCGACCTCTATTCTGAGATGAACGAACGACAACCATGACTCTGGCAATAATATTGATGATTAAGACGATTAACATCAGAATTAATGCCACACCCCATGATTGACTGATCCGTTCAGGGTAGGGTTGTTGAGTATATTTATATAAAGTCAAAGGCAGGGAATCGACCGGTTGTTGGATGATATTGTAAAAAACAGTCCAGATTGATTGTCCATTTTGAAGCCCGCCCTGAACAAGGCGGCCTACTTCAAAGTGGTCATTGCCTAAAGCTGTAAACAAAAGGGGAGCCGTTTCACCGGAGGCGCGGGCAATGGCCAGCATCACACCGGTAATAATGCCATCCAGAGCGGCGGGCAGGGTGACCTGCAAGGCTGTTTTCCATTCGGGTGCACCCAGGGATAATGATCCCTCTCGTAAGGTATGCGGAACAAGTTTAATCATTTCTTCAACCGTGCGGATGATGGTAGGCAGCATTAATATTGACAAAACCAATGCTCCTGCCAGGCCGGAATAATGCCCGAACGGTTTAACAAACAGAGCATAACCAAAGATACCGATAACAATGGATGGTACACCGGATAATACATCTGTGCCAAAACGCAATGCTATCCCGAGAGGTGTATTGGGGTGGTAAGCGGCATAAAATGCGGCCAGGACGCCCGGCGGAATGGCAAAAAGGGCAGACATGAGTGTTAGAAGGATGGTGCCTTCAATGGCGTGCAAAACACCGCCGCCGGCCATGCCCATAGGTTTGGGGGTCTGGATGAAAAAATCGAGATTAAGTGATTGGCTGCCCTGGTAGATAACGTAACCAATAATCCAGAATAAGGGAATTAATGCCAACAGGGTTAAAAAGCCGGTGATACTCAGTAAAACAATATTGGTCATTTTTCGACCGCGATATTGCGCACGGGTATATTTGATATATCGAATTCTGGGTAAGGAAGAAGTGGAATTTGTGATTTCCATTAGACGCGTACCTCCTGCGGTGTGCGGCGGGCTACCCTCCATACCAGGAGTCGGGCGATGGCATTTAAGATTAAGGTCATGATAAAGAGCACAAGCGCAACTTCAATCAGAGCTTGAGAGTGCATTTTTGAAACAGCTTCGGCAAATTCATTGGCGATCACACTGGACATGGAATAACCGGGGCGTAATAAGGAATAAGTCGACTCAATACTGTTGCCGATCACCATCGTAACAGCCATAGTCTCGCCCAGAGCGCGACCAAGACCGAGAATGATTGCACCAAGAATACCGGAAAGGCCGTAAGGGATAAGGACTCGCGAAATTGTTTCCCACTGTGTGGCGCCCAATGCCAGTGATGCTTCACGTTGGGAATTGGGAATTGCCATGAATACATCTCGTGATACGGCCGCAATGGTCGGAATGATCATGATGGATAAAATAAGTCCTGCAGCAAGACGACTGGAACCGCTCAAAGAGATGGGACCGGCAAAAAACAAGGCCAGGCCGGGGATGTTCCCCAGGCTCTCTCCAATGACGTTTCCCAGGGGGGCAACCACTGTCGGTAAAAATACAAAAATACCCCAAAGACCATAAACGACACTGGGGATGGCAGCCAAAAGTTCAACCAGGAGACTGATTGGATTGCGTAACCAGGCGGGACAAAGTTCGGATAGAAAAACAGCGATGCCAATTCCGGTCGGTACGGCAATCAATACAGCCACGAGTGAAGTGACCAGAGTTCCGTAAATAAAAGGCCAGCTTTGAAATTCTTCTCCAACCGGATCCCACGATGCATCTGATGTGGGTAATAAAAATTTTAATCCCATTGCTTTACGGGAAACTTCCGAGTCATTCCAGAGAAGTAATCCGATCAGGATAATTATAGCCAGCGCCAGCAAGGACATCGAAATCAATAAGGTTTGCCAGGGCAGGTCTCCGTGCCGCATGATATTGCTTAACCACATAACCCATTTTGGAGGATTCTTTTTTGTGACGGAAGATAATTTTGTCATTTTGATAATTATTTTTTGGGTTGTCAGAGAGCCTCTGTATTTACCAGAGGCTCTCTGATTGAGCTTTGTAAGAATATTTGGATGAAATAACGATTTCTCTTACAAAGATTGGATTACCAGCAAATTACTTCGACACAACGGGTTTGCCTTCGCAGGTCACTTCACCCAGTTTGGCCAGGATCTTGGTCTGAACATCGGCAGGTAATACGGAGTAACCGAGTTGGGCAGCGCGATTGGCGGCGGCGGCATCAGTTAAGGCCCAGTTGAAGAATTCAACAACCTTCTGAGCTTTTACGCAATCTTTGGCGTCGGTGGTGTGCAAAATGAGGTAAGTGTAACCGGAGATGGGCCAGCTCTTTTCACCTTCACCGTCAACAATGGTGTTGGTCAGTTTGTCGCTGAATTTGGCAGCGAAATCGTTCATGGCAGAGGCCAGTGATTCGGCGTTGGCAGTGACAGTCTTGCCGGCTTTGTTGACCATATCGGCGAAAGCGATGCTGTTCTGGACGGCGTAGGATAATTCAACATAACCGATCGAGTTGGGGGTGTTCTGAACAGCAGCGGCAACACCGGGATTGCCCTTGCCACCAATACCGTTACCGGCTTTGTCAACCGGCCATTCCACAGCAGAAGCGCCACCGGCGGTCCAATCAGCACTGAAAGCGGTTAAAGCTTTGGTGAAGATTTCAGTGGTGCCGGAACCATCAGAACGATGCACAACAGTGATTTTGGCGGCGGGTAAAGCATTGGCTAAACCGGGGTTCAGAGCAACGATGGCGGGGTCATTCCACATGGTGATTTTTGCGTTGTAGATACCAACCAGGGTTTCGCGATCGAGCACCAGTTTGGGCAGGGGAGCGGGGGTGGGGGTGTTTTCGCCAACTTTTTCCACTTTGAAGGAAACGTTGTAGATCGGAACAACAGCGCCGGCCAGGACGGGGTACATCTGCAGGTCTTTGCCAGCTTCATATTCTTCGTCCTTCAGGAAGGAGTCGGAACCGGCAAAATCAACGGTACCGTCGATGATGGCTTTTTTACCGCCACCTGAACCAATACCCTGGTAGTTGATCACAACGGAGGGATCGATATACTGGTAAGCGTAAATCCATTCGGTGTAAACCGGCAGGGGGAAGGTGGCGCCGGCGCCATTTAACTGGATGGATCCGGGAGCTGCGGCGGGTTTGGCGGCAGCGGCGTCGGGAGTGGCGGTAACTACCTGAACCTGGGGCGTGCCTTCAACGACACGGGTTACTTCAATTGTCTGGGGGGCAGCCGGCGCGCAGGCGCCTAAAATCATACTGGCTGCAATTACTGTAGCAAATAAAGCTAAAATGCGACGACTCATTACGATATTCTCCTTAGTTTTTGAATAAAATTACTGTCCTAAGGATACCAGTTGAGTATTAAGCGACGGTCAAGCACAGGTTAATAATCAAATAAAATTCCTTAAATACTTGTTAACAATTGCCGGGGAAAATTAAAAAAACTCCGAAAATCGGAGGGGTAAATAAAAAATATTTATGCTTGAGCTTAAATTAAATTGACGTTTTTTAATAATTCGGAATTTTTAAGGATATTTTCCAGGCGATCCGTGCAAATTAATTGATGGTCTTCGTTCAGAACAATGCCGTGCCGGCAGGTGCTTTCAGCCAGTTTAAGATCGTGCGTGGCCAAAATGATTGTTTTTCCGTTTCGGTTCTGATCCGCAATAAAATCAATTAACCAGTTTACACTGCGCGGGTCAAGACCGGCGGATGGCTCATCAAGCAGCCAGACTTCGGGCTGCAAACTTAAAATCGATGCCAGTGCCACACGTTTTTTTTCGCCTCCGGAAATCTGGTGAGGAGCGCGTTCTTTAAGTTTTTCGATATTGAGAGCCTTTAAGGCAAAATTTACCCGCTCGTTGATCTGACTTCGATCCAAATCCATTTGTAAGGGGGCAAAAGCCACTTCTTCCCAAACAGATGGCATAAAAAGTTGTACATCGCTGTCTTGAAAAACAAAACCAACGCTGGAACGGAAGTGTTGGTTAAATGTTTCATCCGATAAACTTTCTTCGCTTAACGGCTTTCCCTGGAATTTTATTTCGCCGCTTTGTGGAAAATATAATCCATCCAGAATTTTTAATAATGTACTTTTGCCCGATCCGTTTGAACCTAAAATCGCCAGCGAATCACCCCTCTGAACCTGAAAAGAGATGTCGCTGGCTGCGTGTAGTTGATCGTCGTAACAATAAGAAATATGATTAACTTCGAAAATGGGATTAGGCTGCGCTGAAGGATGATCCATTATTTTACCTGTAAAGTGTATTATAAATTAATTTGCCAACCAGATGGCCATAAAAGCAATTATAAAAATCGAAATGCCGTAAATCCAATCGAATTTTTTTATTTTAAAGTTATCCAGGGTGCGTGGATATGCATGATAGCCGCGTGACAACATGGCCAGGTATACATCACTGCTCATCTGTAACGATTTACTTAATAAAACGCCTGCCGTGGAGCCCATTAACTGTCTTTCCGTTGCGGGTGGTAATGGTTTGATAATGCGGCTTTTGCGGGAAAGAAACATATCATGTGTCATATGCAACAATAAATGAATATAACGGTAGGTCATGGAAAGGATCAATAACACCACATCGGGCAAATGCAGCACACCCAGGGCTTTTAAAATCGTATTCCAGGGCGTGGATAAAATTAATAAAATTCCCAGTGAGATGGATGTGCCGGAGCGCAGCAGCAAAAAGAGGGCATTCATGCCGCCGGTGCGGGTGATCACCCAACCCAGGGGAAGCTGCACCCAGGTGGGGCCGGGTGTAATAAACAAGGATGGCAAGGCGATTATTCCGGTAAAAACCAGACTCTTTTTAAATAGGTGATTATCGGAATTTGTGATAACTTCACAAGGATTAAGACACCGATATACAACGAAAAAAGGATTACCAGGTTATGAGAAAGATTTACCGCCAACAACAAAATCAGGGTTGTGATGATTTTTACCCGCGCATCAATGGCCTGGAGCAGCCCGTTTTGCCGGGATATTTTTTCGGCAAATATGGACTGCTCCAACGTATTATCGATATCGGTTAACGTTCGCTCGACAAAACGCGAACGTGTTCTGGGGTGGAAAATTCTATTCAGATTAACCTGCTTAACTTTGTTTGCTTTCCACCGGCATTTGTTTGCCGCTGGTAGCCAGAATGGTGAATAACCAGACAATAACTGTGACGATAAAAACGCCTGATATGGCAGAAAGTATGTAGGCCAGGTTGATATTTCCCAAGAGGGGCAGATCATAATCCGGTAGAGGGGCTGACCATAAGGATGAGAGCTGGGCCATACCGCTGGGCGTGAAAGGCACCCCGATTTCTGTAAGTTCCTCGATTCCCCATTCTCCCCATGCGGTTCCAGGGGCCAGCAGCCCTAACGGCGTAACCACTACCAGAACTGCCAGACCGATCCATAGGAAGCGGGCAGGTGAAAAGCCGGCCAGCTCTTTAACTGCCTTCGGACTGCCGGTCATTTCCAGCGCCGGCTGATTGGCACGTTGTAAATAGGCAACTACCAGGGCGGTGACCAATCCCTCAATGACCGACGCGACCAACATATGCGGGATAATCATGGCCGGAATGGCAACTGAAAGCGGGTAAGGTGCGTACAGAGGAATTCCATCCGCTGTATGCCAGAATATGGGTTGAATGCCAAATTCCACGGCTGTAAAAAAAGCTGCCACGGTTAAACCGAGCCAACCGGCAACTGCGGCGCCAATAACCCGCCGGTTTGAAGTTTTTGAACTATTTTTTGAAATCCATTGGTAAATGGCGTAACTGACATAAGGTAATAACACAGCCATGTTAAAACAATTGGCGCCAATCGCCAGAATTCCACCATCTCCAAAAAATACGGCTTGAATGATCAATGCGATGGAAATGGCAATAGTCGCAATTTCAGGGCCAAGCACAATTGCCGCCAAAGCGCCGCCAACCGCATGGCCGGTCGTGCCACCCGGAAGAGGAACATTAAACATCATGATTACAAATGAAAAAGCTGCAAAAACGGCAATTAATGGCACATTTTTAGCTGAAACTTTCTGACGTAATTTTTGGACACCGCGAATCCAAAAAGGAAAAACTAACAAAAACAAAATAAAACATGTCACCGGACTTAAATAACCATCGGGGATATGCATGGCTGTCGTAAAAATCCAGAAAACAATCATGCCGTAGTATAATATCAACAACCGAGGGATCTTGTTTAAGATCGAATTAATATTCATGTAATCCTCCAGGATTATTGGTACAAAGTTTAAGATATTGATTTATATTAATGACTGGATATAAATATTATAAAACAAATTTTTGTAAATGCAAAGATTTGCGTTTACAATTTTTTTGAGACATCTTTTATGCGAACTTCTTCTGTTGAACTGGTCATTTTGGAAATTCTTGGGCATGAACACGCTCATTTAACTTCCCTTGAAATTTATGAGCTTATTCGCAGCCGTTTGCCCGCGGTAAACCAATCGACGGTCTACCGAGCCCTGGAAAGATTGGCAAACCAGGGAAAAATTTCCGTTTCCGATATGGGGCAGGGTTCGGCTGTATATGAGACGGTTACGGATGGAATGCACCACCATCTGGTATGCCATGAATGCGGTCGTGTGATCACACTGGACCATAAGGATGTTTCAGATTTTTTTAATCGTCTACAGAAAAACAATCATTTTGAGATAATTACAAATCATCTGATTTTGTTTGGAATATGCGAACAATGTCAGAACAAAGAGTAAGTTTACAAAATTTTTATCTAGGCAAAAGCGGTACGACTCGATATAATTTTGTTGGT